>CALQCV020000198.1 GCA_943329165.2 Candidatus Nitrotoga sp. CP45
AGTATACCATTCAAGAGATTGATAAATAGATTCTAATCTTGTGCCTACAATAACCGTCAATTTAGGAGAAAATTGGTATTCAATAGCACCAAAACCAGCGTGAATATTTTGCTCGCCATCATAAGTTTGAGGTGTTAAACCACCGTTAAAAGAGGTAACATTGAAGTAACCAATATCAATGCTGTTTTGATTAAAATAACCATCAATGTTATTTAAATCAATAATAGGTTGAGTAATAGATTGATTGACATTAAAGTTCAATTGAACTGCTTCAAATCCGATGGTTTTAAAACGGCCACTATATCCTAGAGTCACTTTTCCTTTGTATTCTCCTTCGGCATTTTTTTTGAATTTGTAATCAACAGCAAAATTTGCTGCCAATTCATCATCATTCAACTCTTGATAAAATCTATGATTTTCAGAGCTGTTATTGTCAGAAACTTGTAAAACGGAAATGTTATTGTTGTTAACAGGAATAAAAGTGTTGAACATTCTATCGGGAACAATATTGTCAACAATGTTATATGAAACACCCCAATTGAAGTTTATTTTATCAGTTAGTTTATGATCACCCAACAATTGATTTACATTTAATGTTGTTCTGTCAAAATTTGATCTTCTCACAAAACCACCACCTTCAGTTGCGGCATCAAAAATATCTATAACCCCAAGGTATTCATCGTGTTTTTGAGAACTAGAATTAATTAACATGGTGTTAAAACGTAAATTATTTTTAGAGTTAATTTTGTAATTAACATTACCCATCAATGTGGTATTAGTATTGTAATTAAATGATTCGAATTTGAAACTTCTTCTTGGTATCCCCTGAACATTTATAGCGCCATTTGAAGTTCCTTCTCTAAAAGCATATTCATTTTCAAAGGCAGCATTAGCGAAAAACCCTAGCTTTCCATTTTCGCCAACAGTATATGATTTTCCACCTCTTATGAAGATTGAATTATTTACAGGTGTGCGCTTCTCTTTATTCCAACTCGTATCAAAGCTATATGATGAAAACGGGTCTGAAGGATAGCTATTATTCGTGAATCCTGTGAAATTTGGTCCATCTTGCAGGCAAAAATCATTTTGACTTACAGCTAAGGTGTTTAAACCAGCATCAAATCCAACCTCTAACATTCCTTTTCCTTTATAATTTTTCGAAACTATATCAATATTTGCCCCAGCAAAATCTCCAAAATTCTTATAGTTAAATGTCTTGTCAATACCAATAGATTCAACAATATCGGTAGTAAAAATGTCTAGTTTTATGTTTTTCCTTGAAGGATTATTTGAAGGTAACGGCAATCCGTTCATTGTGGTCGAATTGTATCTATCTCCTAAACCTCTCACGAATATGTTTCCTGAGCCTTCCTGTTTAGTGATTCCTGTGGTCTTAGTGACAGCTGTTGCAACATCGCTCACCCCTTTTCTCGACATTTCCTGAGCTCCAATACTTTGTTTCATTTCAACAGCTTTTTTCTGTTCCATTAATAAAGCTGTTTCCTTTTCTCTATTTACAGTATTTTGAATAACTACATCTTTCAATTGATAGCTGCCTGAGCCTAAAGCCTTATTTATAGTGACTGTTTCCCCGGCTTTTACTTCAACTTTTTCTTCGATAGTTTCATAACCCAAAAAGCTAAATTGTATCGTATAAATTCCGGCATCAATACTAATCGTATATTTCCCAGTTTCATCTGTTGTTACTCCGATTGGAGTTCCTTTAATCGCCACATTCGCAAAAGGAAGTGTTTCATTATTTAAATCTTTATCCGTTAACGTTCCTGTTATAGTTCCTTTGTTTAGATTCGCTCCATTCGCCTGCTGCTCGGCTTGTGCAAAACCAAGAACTGTTATAAGTAAAAAAATAACGATTAATTTAAATTTCATTTACGTTGTGTTTAATTTTAATGCAAAGTAACCACTGCAATGTAAAGGGCATGTTACTCTAGCATTACCATTTTGTTCTCTAATTATTACCAAATTGTTATGAGATTAAATTACAGTTAACTCCAATTTCATTTATCAAATCATTTTGTATTATCTTTACATTTACATCCACAAAACAATTGTGTCCACTTATGAAAAAAAAAGACATCAAGATTTTATTAGTAGATGATGAGCAGGATATCCTTGAAATTGTAGGATATAATCTTTCTCAGGAAGGTTACCAAATCGTAACCGCTACCAATGGGAAAGAGGCCATAACCAAAGCCAAAAAAGAATTGCCACAACTCATTATTATGGATGTGATGATGCCTGAAATGGACGGAATGGAAGCCTGTGAAAATATTAGAAAAATACCTGAATTAAACAACGTGATCATTACGTTTTTAACGGCACGAAGCGAAGATTATTCACAAGTAGCCGGATTTGATGCCGGTGCCGATGATTATATCACCAAACCTATCAAACCAAAATTATTAGTAAGTAAAGTGAAAGCCCTGCTTCGTCGTTTAAAAAGTGACGAGCACGTTTCAGAAACCCTAAATGTTGGTGGTATCGAAATCAACAGAGAAGAATACAAAATCATCAAAGAAGGAAAAGAAATTGTTTTGCCTCGAAAAGAATTTGAATTGTTTTATCTTTTGGCATCCAAACCTGGAAAAGTTTTCAAGCGCGAAGAAATTCTAGATAAAGTTTGGGGTAATGAAGTCATCGTAGGCGGAAGAACTATCGATGTTCACATTAGAAAACTTCGCGAAAAAATAGGTGAAGATTTATTCAAAACCATCAAAGGTGTTGGCTATAAATTAGAAGTGTAAATGAAAATAAATTTCAAGAAAACCTATACGTTTGCTTTAATTTCAACGTCATATATCACAGCTTTTTCTTCAGGTTTACTTTCAATTTTATTATGGTTCTTCAATGAATTTTCATCACTAATTATAATCGTTTTTGCAATTTCGATTGCTATTTTCTCCTTTTTTGTTATCCAATATCGTGTTGAACGATTCATTTATCGAAGAGTTAAAAAAATCTATGACGACGTTTCTCTTTTAGAATCTACATCCTTTCGAAATCAGCCTATTACAACCGATATGGAAACCTTGACCAAACAGGTTAAAAAATTCGCTACCGACAAAAAACTCGAAATCGAAACCCTTAAAGTGCGTGAAGAATACCGAAGAGAATTTCTTGGAAATATTTCTCATGAGCTCAAAACACCATTATTTACAGTACAAGGCTATCTTTCAACCTTGATTGATGGAGCAATTGACGATAAAAAAGTCCGTAAAAAATACCTAGAACGAGCCGAAAAAGGAGTAGAAAGATTAATCTATATTGTCGAAGATTTAGATATGATATCAAAACTCGAAATGGGTGATGTTAACCTTGAATTGTCAAAGTTTAATATTGTTGATTTGGTACAGAGTGTTTTCGATTTACTCGAAATGACAGCTGATAAAAAGAACATCATTCTCATGTTTGACAGAAAGTACAACAGGGCAATAAATGTTTTTGCCGATCAGGAAAAAATTCAACAAGTGCTTTCCAATCTAATAATGAATTCCATAAAATACGGAAAAGATAACGGGACAACTGAATTGACCATTGAAGATTTGGTTGACGAAAAATTAATCGTTCGTATTCGCGATAACGGAGAAGGAATTGAAAATCAATATATTGCCAGATTGTTCGAACGCTTTTTCCGAGTCGATAAAAGTGGCGCCAGAAGCGGGGGCGGTTCCGGTCTTGGACTTTCTATTGTAAAACATATTATTGAAGCACACGGTGAAAAAATTTATGTGGAAAGCGAATTTGGTAAAGGTTCTGAATTTTCATTCACGCTCGAAAAGCACCAGTAATTGTTTCCAATCGACTTCCTTTTTAAGTTGCGGCAAACCTCCGTATAATTTGACATCCGATAAGTTTTCTATTATAAAATCGTCTTGTTTTGCATAAGGAATAAACTTATTTCGTTTTAATCTTTTTGCCAAATATTCTTGCTCAAATTGTCCAGGAGTAGGAATAAAAAATGCTTTCTTCTGTAGTTTTGCCAAATCCATAAGTGTAGTATAACCTGAACGGCACAAGACCATTACACTTTCGTTAAAAGCAATTTCAAGTTCTGATGACGTCATGAAATTATAATAAGTCACATTTCCGTCTTGAGTTGTTTTTTGTTGTGGTTCAATTATTCCTTTGATGAAAAGTACTTTTCCGTTAAATGATTGAATTTTATTTATTAGTTTTTCTTCCAAAAAAGTACGCTGTGGTTCCGGTCCTGA
>CALQCV020000199.1 GCA_943329165.2 Candidatus Nitrotoga sp. CP45
GCAGTCATCAATCATACCGATAAAAACAATTGGGCCATCGAAAATCCAAAAGAAGATGATGTCTTTATCGATGTAAAGCGAATCGATGATTTTCCCGGAACACACAGTGTTTTTTACAATTCTGACGTTGATTTTATTGAAATAAAACATGTGGCTCATAACCGCGAAGGTTTTGCGCTTGGTGCTATAGTTGCTGCCGAATGGATTATTGGTAAAAAGGGTATTTTTTCGATGAAAGATGTTTTAGGATTAGATAATAGATAATAGAATATAGATAATAGAATATAGACTTCAATGAGTTCTAATAAACGCCATAATTACACGAATTTAAAGATTTGGCAATTGGGAATCGAAATTGCAAATAATATAGCTGATATTTTAATTAATTTTCCAAAGTATGAAAGATATGACTTAAGTTCCCAAATCGGCAGATGCTCTGTTTCAATACCAAGTAATATAGCTGAAGGTTCATCAAGAACAGATAAATCTTTTAGTCATTTTTTAGATATTTCTTTAGGATTGTCTTTTGAATTAATAACACAATTAATCGTTAAAAAACATAGAAAATATATGATCGAAACTACATTTCTAAAACTGGAATTAAAAATAGAGGATTTTCAAAGGATGAAAATGTCGTTTCAAAACGGATTAGACTAAGTCTATTTTCTTTATTCTATTTTCTATTTTCTTAATAAAAACTGTAACAAATCAAATTATAGATAAACTTATACACTCACTAACTTTTAAACTCAACATCATGTCTTTATTTCATTGGTTTATATTTTTCCTTTTAGTCCAAATCATTCATGGCTTAGGGACTTGGAAATTATACGAAAAAGCAGGAAGAAAATCATGGGAAGCTTTTATCCCGGTATACAATTCGATCGTTTTGATGAAAATCATCGGCCGACCAACTTGGTGGACTATACTCCTTTTCATCCCGATTATTAATCTGATTATGTTTCCGGTAGTTTGGGTAGAAACGTTGAGAAGCTTTGGTAAAAATTCTTCTGCAGATACTTATTTAGGTATTTTTACTTGTGGCCTTTATATCTATTATGTCAATTACACACAGGATGTTAAACATCTTAGCGAGAGAAGTCTAATAGCCAAAACAAAAACCGGAGACACCTTAAGTTCTTTGCTTTTTGCAGTGGTGGTTGCTTCTTTGGTTCATACTTATGTAATGCAACCTTACACTATTCCAACTTCTTCTTTGGAAAAATCATTGCTTATTGGTGATTTCCTTTTCGTGAGTAAATTTCATTATGGCGCTAGAACACCAATGACTACGGTAGCTGCGCCAATGGTTCACGACACATTGCCAATTATAAAAACAAAATCTTATTTAAGTTGGCCTCAATTGCCCTATTTTAGATTCCCTGGTTTTCAAAAAGTAGAAAAAAATGATATTGTTGTTTTCAACTGGCCGGCAGATACAGTGTATAAATTCTTTGACACTTCAGGAAGAAGCATCATAAAACCAGTAGATAAAAAATCAAACTATGTAAAACGTTGTCAAGGAACGCCTGGTGATTCGTTACAAATAAAAAACGGAACGGTTTACATCAATGGAAAAGAATTGATTTTACCGGAAAGAGCAAAAACACAGTATTCTTATGCAGTAACCTATGATATGAATAATCTGGACCTTGACTTTGAGTATTTAATAAATCAAGTTGGCTCTACTGATGGCGCAGGTTTTAAATCGGAAGCAAGGGATACTTTATACTTAAGAGCATTAACTAAAGTTGGCGCTGAAACATTAAGAAGTATTCCCGGAATAAAATCAGTTACTCAAATAGTAGCTAAAGAAGGGGAACCAAATATTTTTACACACAATACAAATTGGAATGCTGATAACTTTGGTCCAATATACATTCCAGAAGCTGGAAAAAAAGTAGCTTTAAATATTAAAACACTCCCATTCTATAAGAGATTAATTTCCGTTTACGAAAAACACGATGTAAAAGTAGTTGGCGATGACATTTATATCGATGACAAAAAAGCTAAAACCTATACTTTCGAACAAAACTACTATTGGATGATGGGAGACAACCGCCATAACTCAGAAGACAGCCGTTATTGGGGTTATGTTCCTGAAAATCATATCGTCGGAAAACCTGTTTTCATTTGGATGAGTTGGGACAGCAACGGAAAAGGACTTAACAAAATCCGTTGGGAACGATTATTCACGACCGTTGGTGGCGATGGACAACCACAATCCTATTTCAAATTTTTCCTTGGTTTGTTAGCCTTGTATTTTGTTGGAGATTATTTTTGGACGAAAAGAAAGAAAAGTTAATTTGATAAAATGGTTATTCGGTTATTCGTTTCTCATTTACAAATAACCACACGAGCGCAGCGAACTTACGCAGTAAATCCACAAATAACCAAATAAACTAAAAAAAGTCATGTACATTTTTTCCTTTGAAAAATTAGAAGTTTGGCTGGAAACTAAAGAGTTTACCAAATTGATTTATGAAATAACATCAAAATTTCCAGATACAGAAAAATTTGGATTAACATCACAATTAAGAAGAGCTTCTATATCAATTGCATCGAATATTGCTGAAGGTTCAGCACGAAAAAGCTATAAAGACAAAGCCCATTATACGACAATGGCATTTGGTTCTGCAGTAGAAGTACTAAACCAATTAATAATTTCATTTGAGTTAAATTTTGTTTCAGAAGTTGATTATTTAAAATTAAGAGAACAGTTAGAAAGTATCACTAATAAACTAAATGCTCTTCGAAATTACCAAATAGACAAATCAAACGAAACCAAATTACCAAATTACCGAATAACCAAATGAACAATATTCTAATTCATCCATCCTACTTCCCCTCTATCAGTCATTTTGTGGCGATTGCCAAAGCGGATATTGTGACGTTTGAAATCGAAGATAATTTTCAGAAGCAAACCAACAGAAACCGAATGTACATTTACAGTCCAAACGGCATTCAACTGTTGAATGTTCCGATTAAACATGCCAAAGAAGCGCACCAACGCACTAAAGATGTCAAACTGGAAACCGCTTTTGATTGGCAAAAGCAACACTTCAAATCATTGGAAGCTGCTTATAGGACTTCGCCTTTCTTTGAATATTTTGAGGATGACATACTGCCGATTTTTCAAAAGAAGCATACTTTTTTAATGGACTTGAATTTGGAAACAATGTCGATTGTTTCAAAATGTCTGCGTTTGGAATTTGACTACAATGAAACTACAGAATATTTCCATGAAGTGGATGACAAAGTCGATTTTAGGAACTTAATAAACGGAAAAAAAGACACTGCTATTTTTGATTCATACACACAGGTTTTCGTAGATAAACATGGTTATTTGAACAACCTTTCTATTCTGGATTTGCTTTTCAACGAAGGAAGATATGCGTTGGACTATTTGAAAAAGCAACAACTTTAGTTATTCGATAAAACTCAATCGTGTCATCACCGGAAAGTGATCGGAGTTTTCAAATTGAGCAAACGTTTTAAAACTTTTCACTTTCATTTTTTTGTCAGCAAAAATATAGTCAATTCGGGCCGGATAATATTTGAATCTATAGGTTTGCCCAAAACCGTTTCCTGACTCTACAAAACAATCATTCAAATCGGATTTGATGCTTCGGTAAACATATGAAAACGGACTATTATTCATGTCACCACAAATAATCACAGGATAAGGACACCTATTTTTGTGCTTTACTAAAATCTCAGCCTGCTGCTCCTGCTTTTTAAAAGCATCTCGAATTCTAGTGAAAACTTGCTGTGATTTACTTTTATTTATGGCATCAACATGCTCCGAAATCTCATTCACATCGGGAGAAATTTTGATGGATTGCAAATGAATGTTATAAACGCGAATCGTGTCTTTCCCTTTTTTTATATCGGCATAAATTATATTGTTTCCCGCCGTTGGAATTTTAAAATCGCCTTGATTAAAAATTGGAAATTTGGAGAAAATAGCTTGTCCTGTTTTGATTTGTTTGCCTTCCATAAAAATGGCTTTGTACTTGTAGACTCTTAAATCAACTTTAGCATTTTCTGAGTATTCTTGTATGCACAAAATATCAGGGTTTTGCTCATTGATAAAACTCAAAATGTTTTTGCCTACGTCGTCCTTATCAATCCAATCAAACAAGTTAAACAAGCGAACATTGTAACTCATTACCGTAAAATCATTTTCGGTTGCCTCAATATCATTGGAAGA
>CALQCV020000200.1 GCA_943329165.2 Candidatus Nitrotoga sp. CP45
AAACGCATGCGCATTCCCAATCCATAATCTTTAATTGGTTTTGCCACATGACCTGCGCTGTAACCAAAAAAGGCTTCCTGCAAAAGGTCAGGTATAATAAAATCAGGCGAATACGTTCCCAAATCAAACTTTACCAAATCTCTTGCCGTTGAATAAATATTTTTATCACCATACAAAGCATCAAACTGATCCCAAGGGAATATGGTACTTCCTCTATACGATTTGGAAGCTGTTTCTCTATCGGTTTCATAATTAAAAACATAAGTATTCGTCATTCCCAAAGGTTTGAAAACCAATTCCTGCATCGCTTGACGATAATTTAATCCCGTTGCTTTTTCAATTATTAAAGCTAAGATTATGTAATTGGTATTGCAATAATCAAAATGCGTATCATTTGGAGTTCGCAATCTGAATTTATTTTGCACCAACAAATTCAAAATATCCTGATTGGAAAGTACTTTCTTTCTGTTCCATTTTTTTTTCATCATCCCGGAAAAGTTGGCATAATGAGGCAAACCACTTCTGTGATTGAGCAATATCCTTATGGTCGCTTGTTTATAAGGAAATTTTGGAAGCCAATCGGTTACCTTTTGGTCCAGCGTGATATTGTCTTGTTGGACTAATCTTAAAATGGCTGCTGCAGTCAACACTTTGCTAACCGAAGCCAAATGAATTGGTGTTGAAGCATCAATTTTTTTTCCAGTTTTCACATTGGCATATCCTTTATAATCTTCATAAAGTACACGACCATTTTTAACTACAATGAATGCACCGCTATAAAAAGGTGAATTGATGTTTTTATTGTAAAATGAATCTATAAAGTGTCTTTTTTCGGCGATATAGGATTCTGAAACAGTTCCCATTTTTATCGGAAATGAAGAAGTTACCTCTAAGCTATCGTCTTGTGGATTACCTTCATTATAATTCATAAAATCACCAGCAGTTTTTGGACTGGAAAAGTAGAATAAAGTTGATAAAAGAAGGGTGATTACTGAAATCTTCATACTTGCAATAATACCGATATTAGTCAAAATAAAGACCTTTTAATTCTAAAAGTTTTAAACGAGTTATTAAAAATAATAAACCTGATAAGTTTTTAAACACGGGTGAGGTTCAATGGCAAAAGGCAACAAATACTAATTTAATTTTTTAAAGAGCAATTTTTATTGGAAACGTATAAAGTGTTCTCATTTTATCTCCGTCTTTATAGCCCGATGATCATTTTACTTAAAGTGATTTCAGCACACGAATCGAGTTTTTTGTCAGAACTTCTTATTACGCTACTAGTACTTATTTCCCCTTTTTTTATAACGAAAGACATGATGATTCGAATAGCTCCTGCGCTTTCATCAACTTCAGGCTTTTCAAGTAAATCCATTCAACCACTAGTTTTTTGTACTATTTTGTACAAAAAAGGAATGATTATTTTTTGGTTTCGATGATTTCAGCCAGCAGTTTTTTGGCGCGGAGCAATTTGATTTTGACATTACTTAGAGGTTCATTGAGTTGTTCCGCAATTTCCTGATAACTCATTTCCTGAAAATAGCGAAGTTGAATTACTTCCTGATAATGTGGTTTCAATTCTTTAATGAATTGCAATAATCGAGATAAGTTTTGTTCCGTAATTAAAGCGTCTTCAATGGAAGGCGTAGTATCAGCAATATTATAAGCTTGATGGTCTTCGTTATCGGTGATTTCAACAAAGACAGTCGATTTCTTTTTGCGAAGCATATCAATATGCACATTTTTGGCAATAGCAATCAACCAGGTGTTGAATTGAAATTCGGGATTATACGTTGCAATTTTGTCAAAAGCTTTAGAGAAAGTTTCAATGGCAATATCTTCGGAATCGGTTTCGTTTTCCGTGCGTTTCAGCATAAAGCCATATACTTCATTCCAGTAATGGTCAAGCAAAAAAGTAAAAGCAACCTGGTCGCCAGTTTTAGCTTTTTCTATGTATGGATTTATCTCCAACTTACTGGTTTTGAGAAAGTGTTAGTGACAAAAATATTTAATTGTGTAAAAACCAAAACGATTTCAATTATTGGAAACCAATACATTACGTCTTTTTCTTTAAGTTTTCCTGCTGCAAATCCCATCGTAATCCAAGCAAAAATATAGCGAAAACCAATAATACTTACCACAGCAATCCATTGAAATTGGAAGGTTAATAAAATGATTGGCAATAAAAGAAATAACAATTGCGAAACATAAAAAAGACCTAACTGATTTCTATCAAATAGTTTATAATGTTTGGCTGTAGATACATGACGGCGTTTTTGGGTAAACCACTCTTTAAAAGACGTTTTTGGTTTTGAATAGGTAAAACTATCCGGCAAATAACAAACCGTTGTATTCTTTTTTTCCGCTGCCTGATTGACAAACAAATCATCGTCTCCAGAACGTATTTTCATATGATCCATAAAGCCACGAACTTTGAAAAACTCTTCTCTTTTGTATGCCAAATTTCGACCAATGCCCATATAAGGTTTGCCAAGTTTTGCCCAGGAAAAATATTGAGTCGCCGTTAATAAAGTTTCAAATCGGATGATTTTATTTAGGAAGGAACCGCCAATTTTGTCATACGCGCCATATCCTAACACAATCGTTTTCTCCAAAGTAAACTGCGAACTCATATTGGCAATCCAATCTTTGGAAGATGGCAAACAATCGGCATCGGTGAACAACAAATATTCGTGCTTTGCTGCTTTAATTCCTAATGTTAAAGCATATTTTTTGTTTCCCCAAAAAGCTTCGTTATTTTCTACTTTAACTAATTTAATGTTGGAATGCAGTTTTTCAAATTCTTCAAAAATATCTAAAGTAGCATCACTTGATGCATCGTCTATCAATACAATTTCGAATTGCGGATAATTTTGCTCAAGAAGTAACGAAATTAAATTTTTAACATTTTCTTCCTCATTTTTTGCACAAACAATTACAGAAATTGGAATTCTTTTAGGTGTTCCGGTTTGTGGTTTAGCAAATGAGAATTTACCAAAAACTACAATGTAATAGAAGAATTGAACAACAACAACGGCAACAAATAAACAGAGTAAAGATAATAACATAGTGCTTTTTCGACTTTTAAAAAGGACTGCAAATGTACGAAATTGAATTATAAATTATGAATTATAAATTATGAATTTTTGCCAATTCAATCTCTATTCTTTTTCATCTCTTTTGCTACTTCAATGGATTGATAATCATTAGAGTTCTCTAGTTTTGAAATGATTGTTTGGTAGTTTTTGTCATCTCTGTTTTGAGATAATTTCTTTTTAGCTTCTATAGCTGTAATTTCAATTTCAAATGAAACAATTCCGTGTGCTTGTAGCATAGTTTTCTGTGATAAATCTTCTACACGAATAGGCTTCTCCGATTTTGCTTCGTATTTATCGACTAATCTTTTCAAGGATTCAATGCTTTCTTCCAAAGAGTGAAGTTTCACTTTCCCATATATATGAACAGCTAAATAATTCCATGTTGGCACATTTTCATGGTCATACCAGGAAGAAGAAATATACGTATGCGCTCCCGAAAAAATGGCTAAAATTTCATCATTGGTTTTAAAACTTTTTGCTTGTGGATTTTCTTTAGAAACATGTCCAACCAAAAATTGTTTTCCATCTTTTTCTTCCAAAATCAGCGGAATATGAGTTGCCCATAGCTTTCCATTATTTTGATTAATCAAAATCCCAAACCCATTTTGATGAATGAAGTTTTGGATGTCTTCTTGGTTTTCGTTTTTATAGAGTTCTGGAATGTACATGAGAATTACGAATTAATAATTACGAATTGCGATTTCTGTGAACTGCGACTGAACACTGATAACTAGATAACATTAACTTCTGCCTCAATCGCAATGCCAAATTCCTTTAAAATAGTCGCTTGAATATCCTTTGAAACAGCCAAAATTTCCTGTCCGGTTGCGTTGCCATAATTCACGAGAACCAGCGCTTGATTTTTATGAATTCCAGCATCACCAAAACGTTTTCCTTTAAAACCAGCTCTTTCAATTAGCCAACCGGCTGGAACTTTAACTTCTGTTTCTGAAACGATATAATGTGGCATTTCGGGATGCAAAGCATGTACTTTTTCGTATTGTTCTTTTGATATAATGGGATTTTTGAAAAAACTTCCGCTGTTTCCCAGTTCTTTTGGGTCGGGTAATTTACTTTGTCTTATCGCAATT
>CALQCV020000201.1 GCA_943329165.2 Candidatus Nitrotoga sp. CP45
ATTTTTGCAATTTTTCTGTTTGTGATGCTGTTTTTAGGGGTTTTCTATTTTATATCTATGCAAATAAGTGATATGGCAAATGATTGGGGGAAAATTAAAAATAATTTCTACTACCATATTGAACACTTTCAGCAAATTATTAGAGAAAATTTTAATCTGAGCAAAAGGGATCAAAACGAAATCATTACAAACGCTACTAATGATACTATGACTTCAAGTAAAGAAATTGTCGGTACCACTTTAAATTCGTTTGCAGATTTCTTATTGAAAATTATTTTGATTCCAATCTTTACTTTCCTGTTTTTATTATATCAAAATCATTTTGTTACGTTTTTGTGCAAACTGGTTAAACCCGAAAGCCACAAAAAACTGCGTGAAATTTTATATCAAATAAAGATTGCAGTCCAAAGTTATATCACAGGATTACTTTTTGAAATGATTGCAGTCGCTGTATTAACTACTATTGGTTTGTATTTTATTGGATGTGAATATTTTATATTGCTCGGAATCATAACGGGTATTTTAAATTTGATTCCTTACATCGGAATATTATTTGCAGGCGCTTTGAGTATTGCCGTTTCACTTACAGGCTCTACAGATTTAACAATTGTATTTGGAGTGATTGGCGTCAATTTAATTGTTCAGTTTATTGATAATAATATTCTTGTGCCACTATTTGTAAATTCAAAAGTGCAAATCAATGCTTTGGTTTCCATTATCGGAATTATGATAGGAAATGTTTTGGGAGGAATTACTGGGATGTTTTTAGCGATTCCAATCATTGCCATTATAAAAGTTGTTTTCGACCGAATTGACACACTTGAACCATGGGGTTATTTGTTAGGTGACGATTTGCCAAAAGTTTACGAATGGCATAAAATCAAATTTCCACGTTACAATTACCATAATAAGTCAAAACTGGTTGATTTCGAAACTGATTTCCCACCAACTATACCAGAAGAAAATAGATTTGAAAAAGAGGGTAATAGTTCAAATGATGTAGTTGAAAAATAGTTTTTATTTCGGTATTTTTACAAAAAAAAACCATGTCATTCTTTTCTAGTTTTACCAAAGAAGTTATTGCAACAGGAATTCTTTTAGCTATCATTATATTCTTAAGAATAGTTACAGCAAAACTAATTCGTCGTTATGCCAAATTATCTTCCATCATGGAACATAGAACTAATTTGGTTATAAAATACATTGAACTATTAATATATATGTTGGCAATAATTTGCCTAATTATAATTTGGGGCGTTCAAAAAAAAGATATCCTTTTTACGCTATCTTCGGCAACAACGGTTGTTGGTGTTGCCATGTTTGCCCAATGGTCAATCTTGAGTAATATTACTTCGGGTATCATTTTGTTTTTCTTTTTTCCTTTTCGAATTGGAGATATTATTCATGTACATGATAAAGACTTTCCAATAAAGGCCGAAATTGAAGATATCAAAGCGTTTCATATTTATTTAAAGACCGATCAAGGAGAACGAATTACTTACCCTAATAACTTACTACTACAAAAGGGTGTTTCGATTATCACATCTAAAATCGAAGACAAAGAATTTACAGATTAGTCTATTTAGTAAATGCCTAAATCTAAATTTATGAATTTCCTTCTCAGGTGTGAATTTCATAACTTGTAGCCACATACATATAACATTTTTTATTTTAGTTAGCTTTATTTTTATACTGAATAAAAATACTCAACTATAAAAGAATCTAGAAAAGAAGTTCGTAATGTGCAATTGCAACAATACCTTTTTTTGGTATTATTATATCTAACGTTCAGATACTATTTAAAATTAAATAAATAAATTACGAAAACAGTGAAATCATTAATGCTTGCAACTTTGTTAGTAATAGCATTTAAAGCAATTGCTCAAGTGACAGTGAAGGCAGAAATATTATAGACCGGTGGCACCGAAATGAGCACCAAAAGCACCGGCCACAACACAGTACTATTATTTTCCTGATATTCAAATCTATTATGATGCGCCAGCACAACGCTATTTCTATCAAAGAAATGGTGTTTGGGTACGTACCGCAACCCTTCCAATCCGATACAAAGGGTATGACTTGTACAAAGGTCGGACTGTTTACTTAACAGATTATAAAGGGAATGCTCCTTACACTTATTATAGTCAACACAAAGTGAAATATGCCGGAAAAAACCATGGAAAGCTAATTTTAACGACAATGGAAACCATTATGGACATCTAAAAGGGAAAGGAAAACCTAATGGAAATGGGAACGAAAAAGGAAAAAGTCACGGGAAGAAATAAGATAGAAATAATCCCATTAAAAAGCAAGGACTAACATCTTTGCTTTTTAGCACTCCAGAAATATAATAAAAACAATCTGTTATTCGATTTTATATAGTATTTTTCGTAAAAAAAATTAAATAATATGTATTTAGTCGATTATTTATGTTTTTTAGCTGCTATTTATAAAATAAGTTTTATATCTTTGCCGTAATAATTTTTTATGTTTTGTAAAATGATTATCTCGTTTTTGTGCCCCAAAACTTAAGAACAAAATATCAAAATCATGAAACCATTAAAAAAACTAGTATTACTATTGCTTCTTTTTACTTGTTATTTGTCTAATGCACAAGATTCTAAGAGTGATTTATCTTCATTGCCTATTGATTCTAAAACGAACCGCCATATTCGTTATTATTATTTTCCAAACCTCGAGGCTTATTTTGACAACCTTGAATTAGTCTATCATTATAAAGTAAACGGACAATGGGAAAAGGCAGAAGATTTACCAACCAATTATGGTGGTTATTCAATATACAACAAAGTAAGAGTTGCCATTACTGATTTTGATGGAGATGAACCATATCAACTTCTCAAAACCCATAAAAAAATGTATCCATACAATTCCAAAGGCAGATTTACAAATCAAACTGATTCTGCCTCAAATTAATCAAAAAAAATACTGCTTATGTTAAAAACCTCTTGTTATGATAAGAGGTTTTTTTTTGGAAAATCAAAGTCTAAAAAACTGTTAAACTGAATGCTAATCTCGGAGAAATGAATACTAAAATTACTATATTTGAGCAATTGCAAAACATTTCCAATGAAGCACTTCATACTATTTTCACTACTCATATTAAGCTTAAAAGGGTTCGCGCAACAACCCGATAAATATAATGCAGTAGAACTATATAATCAAATTCAAAAATTAAACTTCCTCGGTTCTGTCTTATACATTGCCGCTCATCCTGATGATGAAAACACCCGATTAATTTCCTATTTATCTAATGATGTCAAAGCACAAACTGGGTATTTATCACTGACACGTGGTGATGGTGGACAAAACCTAATTGGTTCAGAACTGCGTGAACAACTTGGCCTAATCAGAACACAAGAACTTATTGAAGCCCGCAAAATTGATGGCGGCGTGCAATTCTTTTCACGTGCTAATGATTTTGGTTTCTCTAAAAATCCAGATGAAACATTGCAAATTTGGAATAAAGAGCAAGTGTTAAGTGACATCATTTGGGTCATTCGTAAATTTCAACCCGATGTAATCATTAACCGTTTTGATCATCGCTCACCCGGAACAACTCATGGTCATCATACTTCATCTGCCATGTTGAGTTATGCAGCTTTTGACAAAGTAAACGATGCGGCTGTTTTTCCAAATCAGTTGCAATACACAACCATTTGGCAACCAAAACGTCTTTTTTTTAATACTTCGTGGTGGTTTTACGGTAGTAAAGAAAAATTTGATGCTGCCGATAAAAGCAATTTATGCAAATTAAAAATCGGAACATATTACCAATCCCTAGGCAAATCCAATCAGGAAATTGCGGCACTTAGCAGAAGCTGTCATCAATCGCAAGGCTTTGGTTCTACAGGAACTCGTGGCGAAGAAGACGAATATTTGGAATTTCTAAAAGGTGATTTTCCCAAAGATAAAATTAATATTTTTGACGGCATAGACACCACTTGGAACCGAGTAAAAGATGGAAAAGCAATTGGAGATATTCTGTCTAACGTAGAAAAGACTTTTGACTTTAAAAATCCATCAGCGTCAATTCCGGAATTAGTTAAAGCTTATGATTTAATTCAAAATTTAGAAGATGAACATTGGAAATCAATTAAGTCTGAAGAAATAAAAAAGATAATTGCAGGTTGCGCGGGTTTGTATTTAGAAGCAGTTGCTGATGTTCAAGAA
>CALQCV020000202.1 GCA_943329165.2 Candidatus Nitrotoga sp. CP45
TAAGAAATTTTCCACACAAGCATCGGTATATTTTACGAATTGTGTTTTAAGCATTTTACGGAACACTTCATCTTAAAAGTTTTCCATAAATATATTGACCATTGGAGCTGTTTCGCCTACAATTCCGGAGTCTAACAAAAACACAGCGCCTTTTCCGGTGCTGCTTTGTGATGGAATTCCAGTAGCTTCAATATTATCTTTAGCATTAATAAGAATTGGAATACTCAAATAACTATTCAAAGGGTCAAGTCCTGAACTTTTACCATGAAAAAAGGATTCCATTTGAGAAAAAATGGCTTTTAATTGCAATAATTTATCACGGGTCAAATTTTCTAAAACGGTGATTTTGTTATTGGCATATTTATCATAAATAGCAGCAACCAATGCGCCGCTACTACCAACACCATAGCCTTGAGGAATACTGGAATCAAAATACATTCCGCGTTCAACATCGGCTTTTAGTATTTCAATATTGAAAGTTACAAGTTCTGGTTGCTCTTGCTGAAGATTTTCTAAATAAGTAACAAATCTTCTCAAACTTGCATTGGATTTAATTGCTTCTTGCGTTGGATTTTCATCCACTTTCAAAGCGCCATTGTTAAAATTATAAGGAATAGATAAACCTTTAGAATCTTTTATAATTCCGTATTCTCCGAAGAGAAGAATTTTTGAGTAAAAAAGTGGTCCTTTCATAAAATATTTATTGATCCTGTTCCAATTTCATCACAAATATAGTTACCATTTTGACAATAGCCAACTAATTCGTCCTTAATAAATTGTAAAACATTTTCTCTAACGTTTTCGGGGTACAATACATGTACGTTTGCTCCTGCATCTAAAGTAAAACAAACCGGAGTTTTGGTTTCATTTCTGAATTTCCAAATTTTATTTATGATTTCCAGTGTGTTAGGTTTCATCAATATAAAATAGGGTAGTGATGTCATCATCATCGCGTGCAATGTCAAGGCTTCACTTTCAACAATTTTGATAAAGTTTTCTAAATCGCCGGTTTCCAAAACTTTTTTTATACTGGACAAATTGTGATGCGCTTGTGCAAAACGTTGTTCAGCAAAGGGATGATTGTGCATCAAATCATGACCAATTGTGGATGAAACTTGTTTTTCACCTTTATCAACTAACAAAATGGTATCCTGATAGTTTTTGAAATTGGCATGAATAGTTGAAGGAAATTCTACACCAAACAAATCGGAACTATCATTAATTTCTACATGATTTCCCCAAACTACTGCGCTTCCTTTTACGCTTCTACAAGCACTTCCCGAACCCAATCTTGCTAAAAAAGAGGCTTTCTGATAAAAGAAATCTTCTGTCATAGCAGGATTTAAAGCTTTTTCCAAACTCATAATATTCATAGCCAATGCTGCCATTCCGGATGCTGAAGAAGCAATGCCTGAGCTATGCGGGAAAGTATTTTCAGTGTCAATCGTAAAATGATAGGCTGTAAGATAGGGACAATAGATTTCAATGCGTTCGAAGAACTTTTGAATTTTGGGTTTGAAATCTTCTTTGGGCTTGCCTTCAAATAACAAATCAAAAGAAAAATTCCCGTTTGTCACACTGAGCAAGCTTGTACTGAGCGAAGTCGAAGTATCGAAGTGTTTAACAAATGTCAATTTGGTAATCGTTTTACAATTGTTTAACGTAAAACTAATCGAAGGGTTTGCCGGAATCTGATTTTCTTTTTTACCCCAATATTTTACCAAAGCAATATTACTTGGTGCGCTCCATTGAAAACTTCCGTTTTCGATTACAGATGAAAATGGTGTTGAAATAAAATCCTTTTCGGACAACATAGATTTGAAATTTAACTTCATTCAGTTCGACCAAAATGGTCTCGAATGAGCAAAGATAATTTTTTCTTTTTGTAATTGATAAATTGACTTAATGAGTTTTAATTTTAACCACTAAGAGCAACAAGAATTACACTAAGTTCGCTAAGTTCATCTTGTTTCTTGTATTTTTTTGTGGATTTAGTGCTTAAACTTTAGTACATTTACTACTTCCGTTCGCAATGCTCGGGTGACGTAATATAAAATAATAGCTATGCAAAAGATTTTAAAAATAGTTTTGGTCGTTGCCGTATGTTTAACTGTTGGTTATTTTTCGGGAATGGAAACAAGAGAAAGTATTACAACCTGGTATCCGACTTTGGTAAAGCCCATTTTTAATCCGCCTAACTGGATTTTTGGACCCGTTTGGACATTGTTATATATCATGATGGGAATTGCCGCCGGTTTGGTTTGGACTAAAGGTTCTGAAGAACAAACCACTAAAAAAGCACTTGGTTTCTTTGCGATACAGCTAGGCTTGAATGCGCTTTGGTCTTATCTTTTCTTTGGGTTGCACAATCCGTTATTGGCATTAATTGAAATCATTTTGCTTTGGCTGATGATTTTTGAAACCTATAATTTGTTCAAAAAAATTGATAAAACAGCCGGACTTTTGTTGCTTCCGTATTTGGCTTGGGTAAGTTTTGCCACAATACTAAATGCAAGCATTTGGTGGTTGAATAGCTAAAAAAATAAATTCTATTACTTTTTATTTTATAATTTCTTGATATTTGATAAAGCCAAAAACAAGTATGGTTCTTTTTTCAATATCAATTTTATAAACTATTGTATATCCTTTGAATATATAATCTCTGATTACTTCCTCTTCAAAGTAAATGGATTTTCTGTAATTAAAGGGTTGTTTTAAATCTTTAAGGATATTTTTGAGTAAATCGTTTTTAAATTTTCTAGCAACACCTGGTTTGTCTTTAGCTATATAATCTACTTGGTCTAACAGCGAATTTACAAATCCCTCTGTAAAACTAATCTTCATAACTTGAAATTCGTTTTTCTAAAACTAAATTTAATTCATCAAAGGAGGAGTATTTAGCCGTTCCGTTTTCAATTTTCGTCAATTCAGCAACTAACTTTTTTTTATTTTGTTCAAAAAAAGGATCCTCCTGAATAATATGAAGTTCTTCTGTTGTAAAAACTTGTAACAACTCTAATAATTTAGCTTTTATTTTTGGTTCAAATTGAACACGAATGGTTTCCATAATTTCAATATTGGTTATCAAAGTTACAAAAAATCAAATAAGTTTTGAAATTGTATTTTTAATTTGAAATTGTATTTGCTACAATAAACCCACTGGTCCAAGCATTTTGGAAATTAAATCCGCCAGTAATAGCATCAACATTTATGATTTCACCTGCAAAGAATAAGTTTTCATGCAATTTGCTTTCCATGGTTTTGAAATTGATTTCTTTTAAATCAATGCCGCCAGCAGTAACAAATTCTTCCTTAAACGTGCTTTTGCCATTCACTAGAAATTCACCGTTGGTAAGTTGGTTGGCTAAATCGGTTAATTGTTTTTTAGATAAGTCGGCCCATTTAGTTTCCGCGTCAATATTAGATGCCAAAACCAAGCTTTCCCATAAACGATTCGGTACCCGAGCTTCAGCGAACGGGCCGTCAGGCAAACCAAACGGAGATTTTTTACTTATCGCTTTTTTGGCATGTTCTTGTTTAAGTTCTTTTAAAGCATCCATTGCTTCTTCAAAAGTGACTTCGTTAAGCCAATTCACCTGAATTATAAATTGATACTTTTTGTCAAATAATTCACGTGCACCCCAAGCGGATAATCTCAGAATCCCTGGGCCTGACATTCCCCAATGTGTTATTAGTAAGGGACCAGCAGCTTCGAGTTTACTACCTTTCACTTTCACTTTGGCGAAAGCCGAAAGTCCCATCAAATCTTTAATTCGGGAATCTTTTATATTGAATGTGAATAGGGAAGGAACAGGCGGAACAATAGTATGACTAAGTTGGGTAATCATGTCCCAAATTTTTGGATTGCTGCCCGTGGTCATAATCAATTTTTGGCAAGCAAAAGTTTCGTGGTTGGTTTCTACTTTCCAATAGTCTTCCGCTTTGAAAATGGATTGCACACTTTGACCGGTTAATACTTGTATTCCGAGTTTTTGTGTAGCCGATAGAAAGCAGTCAATAATCGTTTGCGAATTATCCGAAGTAGGAAACATGCGCCCGTCTTCTTCAATCTTCAGTTCCACGCCATGACGTTCAAACCATTCAATGGTATCGCCTGAACAAAACTGATTAAACGGTCCGCGTAATTCTTTTTCGCCA
>CALQCV020000203.1 GCA_943329165.2 Candidatus Nitrotoga sp. CP45
AAAACCCAAAGCAAAGGTCTTTTAATTACTCTTTTACTGTAATAATACATGAATATTATAATGGCAATAGCAGCACCGTGACTGGCTAAGCCTTGAAAACCGGTAAATTCAAATTTTGGGGTAAATCGGAATGGAAGCAAAATTTCCAATAAATTATTTCTGTAATACTCCCAATCGTAGAAAAACACATGGCCTAAACGTGCACCAAGTAAAGTCGCAATAACGGTCCAAATAAATAGTGTGTCTAATTTTTCAAGCGGTTCTTTTTCTCTAACAAAAATGTGTTTCATTATGTACCATCCAAGTCCGAAGGCAATGACGAACATCAAGCTGTAAAAACGGATAGTAAAAAAACCAATATTTATTCCTTCTGATGGATTCCAGATCATGATTTGTTGGGTGTGTTAGATTGTAAAAATAATAATTTGTACCAAAAGTCTAAACAAATTATGGAAACTTTAATGAGAACATTTTTTTTCGGGCACTGGATCGTAGCCATTTTTACCCCAAGGATGACATCTTAAAATACGATGAACACCTAAATAAGTTCCCTTAAATGGCCCGTGAATCTTAAGTGCTTCAACGAAATAACTCGAGCAGGTGGGCTGAAACCGACAACTTGATGGCATTAATGGCGACAACACAATTTTGTAAAAATAGATAAGCACGAGTAATGGCGCTATGGCGATTTTCTTGAACATACGGTTTCTGTTATACAGTAAAAGTAGTGCCGTTTTTTGCGTCTTTCAATTGTATTCCGAGTGCAAGTAATTGGTCCCGAATTTGGTCTGACAAAGCAAAGTTTTTATTGGCTCTCGCTTCATTTCGCATACCAATAAGCATTTCAACAACACCATCTAATTTTTCTGAATTGTCAGCTGCAAATTTTTCCTCTTTAATACCAATTACATCAAAAGTGAATGTGTTTAATGTTTCCGAAAGTATTTTTAAATCGGCAGCAGTAAGCATTTCTTTTCCGTCATTTATTAAATTGACAAATTTTATTCCTTCAAACAAATTGGCAATCAATATTGGCGTATTAAAATCGTCATTCATTGCATCATAGCAACCCTGTTTCCATGCCGAAATATCCAGAGTAGAAGTAGCACTTGGTTGTAATTCTTTTACTATATCAAGACCTTCTATCACTCGGTTAAATCCTTTTTCTGCTGCTACAATTCCATCGTTAGTAAAATCAAGAATACTTCTGTAATGTGCCTGCATCATAAAGAAACGCGCCACATTTGCAGAAAATGCTTTACTCAAAAACGGACTTCCGCCTGAATAAATTTCGCTGGGAAGCAAATTATTTCCGGTTGACTTTGACATTTTTTTTCCATTCAGATTCAGCATATTGGCATGCATCCAATAATTCACAGGACTTTTACCAGTACAAGCTTCGTTTTGTGCAATTTCGCATTCGTGATGCGGGAATTTTAAATCCATTCCGCCACCATGAATATCAAAAGTTTCACCAAGATATTTGGTGCTCATGGCGGTACATTCTAAATGCCACCCCGGGAAACCAAAGCCCCAAGGCGAAGGCCAACGCATAATATGCTCCGGCTCGGCTTTTTTCCAAAGCGCGAAATCTTGTGGGTTTTTCTTGTCGCTCTGACCGTCAGTATCACGCGTATTGGCAAGCATTTCGTCAATGTTTCTGCCGCTTAATTTTCCGTAATGATTGTTCTCATTAAACTTCACCACATCAAAATAAACAGAGCCATTTTTTTCGTAAGCGAACCCTTTTTCAATGATCTGACTTACGATTTCAATTTGCTCAATAATATGACCTGTTGCTGTTGGTTCAATACTTGGCGGAATTAAATTAAACTGATTCAAAACATCGTGAAAATCGACCGTATATCGTTGTACAATTTCCATTGGCTCGAGTTGTTCCACTCGTGCTTTTTTGGCAATTTTATCTTCACCATCATCCACATCATCTACAATATGGCCTACATCGGTAATGTTTCGCACATAACGAACTTTATATTCTAAATGCAAAAAATATCTGAAAATCATATCAAACGACATGAACGTACGAACATTTCCAAGATGCACGTTGCTGTACACTGTTGGTCCGCAAACATACATGCCAATGTTTCCCGCATGCATAGGTTTGAATATTTCTTTTTCTCCCGAAAGCGAGTTGTATATTTTTAGTTGATGGTTTTTATATCGTTGCATAATTTTATTGGTCTCAAAAATAGTTAAAACTATGCACTTTAGTGCATTTTGCTTTCAGCTTCTAAAAAGTTTGACACAAATTACGCAAATTTTCACAAATTAATTTGTGCTAATTTGTGTAATTTGTGTTTATAAATTAAGTTTTACAAATTTAGCAGACTTTTAGTCTGCCAACCAAACCTATGGACTTCAAGTCCATAGTGGTTTAGTTTTTGGAACCCTGCTTGCCGGCAGGCAAGTGTTTCCGGCTTTTCGTATCGTCCTTTATGACGAGATCCGGACTATTGAAATTTAGTATCTAATTTGATATAATCTAAGAATTCTCTTTTGGTAATTTCATCATTGAATTTACCCCCATATTCTGATGTTACTGTGCTGCTTTCAACATCGCGAATGCCGCGGGAATTTACGCAAAGATGTTTGGCATCAATAACGCAAGCCACGTCTTCGGTTCCTAAAACTTGTTGTAATTCCTGTACAATTTGCATTGTTAAACGCTCTTGAACTTGTGGTCTTTTAGCGTAATAATCAACTATTCTGTTCATTTTTGAAAGTCCGACAACAGTCCCTTTTGAAATATAGGCTATATGCGCTTTGCCAATTATTGGTAATAAATGATGCTCACAAGTAGAGTAGAGGGAGATATTTTTTTCGACCAACATTTCGCCATATTTATAGTTATTGGCAAAAGTGGAAGCCTTTGGTTTTTTATTTGGATTTAAGCCGCCAAAAGTTTCTTTGACAAACATTTTAGCAACACGATTTGGTGTTCCTTTTATACTATCATCAGTTAAATCCATTCCTAGGGTATGAAGAATATTTTCAACATCTTTTTTTATTAATTCAATTTTTTGTTCATCGGACAAAGTAAATGCATCATTTCTTACAGGATTTTGGGCACTTGTAGCGATATGATTTTCGCCTAACTCGTCATTAAATTGGTCACTATTTATCATTAAAGTCTTTGTTAATTCGGGTTCTAAAATAAAAAAACAAAGATAAATAATTATAATTAATCTGTCGGGAATAGTTGTACTAATTAAAAATTTAAAAATTTTAAGATAATTATTTATCAAAAAAGATTAAATTTCGCAGCTAAAAAAAAATTACCCGAAAATGAAAAAAAAATTAACTTTAGTACTTTTTATTTTTTTATTTACAAATGCACTTTTTTCTCAAAACTTAATTGTTAATGGAGGCTTTGAAATAGGTGGTTCTGTTGCTGAACGCGCGTCAGGAAATACTAAAATGCTGGTTATTGATGGTAATACTGTGGCAAACTCTTCATTTTGCCAAGTGGGTGCAACTGCTGTTCCAAATCCAATTTGTTTGGGTGGTACAAATACTATAAAAGCTACTGGATTTACATTGACTACATCGCTAGGCGATCCTTTGAATCCTATGATCGGCAGTACAACAATTTTGAATAGTGGTATTGACAATATCCCTTCTGCAGCTACTAATATCGGATTCAATTTTAATTTTGGAGGTACAACTTATACGCAATGTTCAGTTTCTCCCGACGGATGGCTGCTTTTAGGAGGCGCATCGCCATCGAGTCAACCAATAAATGTAACCACTAGTACACTAAATACGCCTAAATTATATCCGTTTTGGGATGATTTGGTAACAGGTACTAACGGGAACGTAAAAGTTTTATTAACAGGAGTTGCACCCAATCAAATATTTATAGTAGAATGGAATGTCACTGTTCCTAAAAATACCGCTGGTGCTGCCAATTCTACTTTTCAAATGTGGTTGTACGAGAGTAATAATGCCGTAGAATATCACTATGGTGCCATGGGAGCTCAAACGTCCAATAGTATTTCAGGAGGATATACTGTAGGTTCTACTAATTTCAGTAGTATTACTTTTGCGTCAAATACAGCGAGCACCACTATAGCTGACGATGCAAACAACACAGTTCCTTCTCCGGGAACTACTT
>CALQCV020000204.1 GCA_943329165.2 Candidatus Nitrotoga sp. CP45
GTGGTACTGCTTCATTACTGTTGATTTGGTTATTTGGTTATTTGTTGATTCGAATTATCAAATAACCGAATCCGCGAATAACCGAATTAACTTTCCCTTTTTGAAATTTCGTCTCTAATCTTTGCTGCTTTTTCGTAGTCTTCGTTTTGAACAGCTTTTTCAAGTGCTTCATGCAATTCAGAAAGACTCATGCTTTTATAGATATCCCTAGAGGCATTGCCTTCAATGTCTAATCCAAAAGTTTCTAGAGTAGAAAGCGCGCCTCCATCATCTAGATTCTGATTTTCTAATTCGGTTGGATTGTTGAGATGAATACCAGCTTTATCCAAAATGTTTTTATAAGTAAAGATGGGTGCCGAAAACCGCAATGCTAAAGCAATAGCATCCGATGTTCGGGCGTCAATAATTTCTTCGATTTTATCTCTTTCGCAAATAATACTGGAGTAGAAAACACCATCTACCAGTTTGTGAATTATTACTTGTTTTACTACTATATCAAATCGGTCAGCAAAACTTTTGAACAAATCATGAGTCAGCGGGCGTGGTGGTTTGATTTCTTTTTCAAGAGCAATTGCAATTGATTGTGCTTCGAAGGCACCAATGACAATAGGTAATTTCCGTTCGCCATCTACTTCATTTAAAATCAAGGCATACGCGCCATTCTGCGTTTGACTATAGGAAATTCCTTTTATAGTTAGTTTTACTAAACTCATTATTTGTAAGTATCAAGACTTGAGTATAACATATCAAGACTTTTATTCATTGTCTATTACGTGTTCTAAACTTCGGAATGCAAAGTAACAAAAAGTTTTCGCTTCGGAAAACATTAAATCCCAAAAAAAGAAAATTCCAAACCCCAATGATGAAACATTAGTATTTGGAATTTGGTCCCGAAGCTTTGGATTAAATATTGGAATTTAAAACTATGCGTTTTGTGCTTTGAACTCTTTTAGTTTTTGTGTTAGTCTTGGAAGAATTTCCAAAGCATCGCCAACGATTCCGTAATCGGCAACTTTAAAAAATGGCGCATCAGCATCAGTATTGATAACTACTTTCACTTTAGATGAGTTGATTCCGGCAATGTGTTGAATAGCGCCCGAAATCCCAACGGCAACATATAAATTGGCTGCTACTGGTTTTCCGGTTTGGCCAACGTGTTCGCTGTGAGGTCGCCAACCCAAGTCAGAAACTGGTTTTGAACAAGCAGTTGCTGCGCCAAGAACTCCGGCTAAATCTTCTAAAACTTTCCAGTTTTCAGGACCTTTTAAGCCACGTCCTCCGGAAACTACAACATCAGCGTCGGCGATAGTTACTTTTCCGGTTGTTTTTTCTACTGATTCTACTTTTACATTAAAATCAGCATCACTTAAAGTTGGTGAAAAATCTACTTCGGTTGCAGCTGAAGCGCTTTCAAAAACACCATATGAGTTTTTGGCAAGACTTAACAATTTAACATCGGTATTGATTTCAGTTATATTAAATGCTTTGTTTGAAAAAGCAGTTCTTTTCACTTGAAATGGCGAAGTGCTCAAAGGCAGCCCAACCACATTAGAAGCAAATCCGGCATCTAAACCAATTGCAACTAGTGGCGCCATATATAAACTATCGGTTGTAGAAGACAATAAAATTACTTTTGCACCTTCTTTTTGCGCTGCTTGTTTGACAACATTAGCGAAAGCTTTTGCGTTGAAATTATTTAATTTATCGTCTGATACTTTCAGTACTTTGTCTACTCCGTATTTTGATAATTCTGAAACATCACCAGCATTTACAGTTACTGCTGTAACAGTTGTTCCTAAAGTTTCGGCTACTTTTTTGGCATATGAAGCCAATTCAAAAGCCACTTTTTTAAATTTTCCTCCCGAAGCGCCGGGAGTTGATTCAGCGTATATTAATAATGACATAATTTATTTAGGATTAAGGATTTTAAGATTAAGGATTTTTAAGATTAAGGATTAGGGATTTTAAATCCTAATTCCCCACTCCTGAATCCTAATTATTAAATAACTTTAGCTTCGTTGTGTAATGCATTAATCAAACCGTCCAAATCATTTGCAGCGAATAATTTCACAGCTGATTTTTGGGCTGGTTTTTCAAATTTTATTGCTTTGGTATTTACATTAGCAGCCACTGGTTCAAGTACGTTTAGCACCTTTGTTCTTGCCGTCATAATTCCTCTCATGTTTGGTATACGCAAATCTTTTTCTTCTACCAAACCTTTCTGTCCGCCAATTACTAGAGGAAGCGACGAAGAGATTATCTCTTTTCCGCCATCAATTTCTCTGGCAGCACTTGCAGAAGTTCCATCAACAGTTATTTCTGTACAAGAATTTATAAAGTTACAACCTAATAAAGACGCTAACATTCCAGGAACCATTCCGCCATTATAATCCAAAGATTCTTTTCCACAAATTATTAGATCATAACCACCAGATTTTGCTACTTCAGCCAATTGTTTGGCAACAAAAAAGCCATCTGTTGGAGTTGCATTTACTCTAATCGCTTCGTTAGCACCAATGGCCAAAGCTTTTCGTAAAGTAGCTTCGGCATCAGCACCGCCAACATTCACAACGGTAACATTTGCTCCTTGTTGTTCTTGAAACCAAATAGCTCTTGTTAAACCAAATTCGTCATTTGGATTGATTACATATTGAACACCAGTCGTGTCAAATTCGCTGTCTCCATTAACAAAATTAATTTTTGACGTAGTATCAGGAACATGACTGATGCAAACTAATATTTTCATAAGTAATTAGTATTTGTTGAAAAATTTGAAGACAAAATTAGAATATTATTTCGAATAATGTACTATGCACGCATAATATTATGTAAGTATTACATCGATTTCGTAAAGTGTTAATTGTATAACACAAAAAAATAGTTATGTAAATCTTTAAAAGAAATGGCATAGTATCTTTATAAATCAATTTTTTAAGAATAAAACTTAAATATTATCAAAAATGAAAAAGGTTTTGATTGCTTTGGATTATGGGATTTCGGCTCAAAAAATAGCAGAAAAAGGATTTGAATTCGCTAAAAGTATGAATGCCAAAGTCACACTGCTGCATGTAGTGGCTGAAGAATCCTACTACAGTGCCATGGATTCAGCGCCTTTTATGGGTTTTTATGGGTATGATTTTTTTAATATTGATAACAATGAGAGTCTGATAGAATCTTCAAATAATTTTTTGAATAAAATAAAAACCCATTTGAAGGATCCCGATATTGAAATAATCGCAGAGCAAGGCGATTTCACCACTGTAATCCTAGAAACAGCGACAAAACTGCATTCAAATATTATTGTCTTGGGTTCGCATAGCAAAAATTGGCTCGAAAGCGCAGTTATGGGTAGCGTTACAAAAAGTGTTTTGGCAAAAACAAAAATACCAATGTTTATCATTCCTATAAAAGAACATAATTAATTAGAATTTTAAAATTATGGAAACGAAAAAACAGCAGGATAAAATAGAAAAAGAGATACACGAATTTAAGGAAGATAAACCAAAACCGTGTAAAAATACAGCAGGCAGCAAAGCGAAAAGTCGCGATCAAGCAGTGGCAATAGCATTAAGAGAAGCAGGATTAAGCCGAAAAAGAAACTCAAAAAAATAATAGCATAAGATATAATGGAACTAATACCAATTATGATTTAAAAATAGCCTAAATAATTTAGATTATTTCTTTGTTTAAATTAGGCTATAATATAAATATAATTATTATATTTGCTTATGGCTTTAGCAAAACAAATTATCGTAAAAGAATCAGAACAGGAACTCAAGGCACTGCTTAGAAAACAACCTGTATATTTAAAAACCCGTATAGAGATGTTATTGGTTTTAAAAAAGAGTGAAGTTTTTTTGAGCAAAGAATCTTTGGCTCGTATTTTAAAAATCAATCATAATACGGCACAAAAATGGAGAACAAAATACCTTAAAGGCGGTCTTGAAGAACTTCTGTCAGATGGTAGAATTGGATTCAAACCTTCAATTATTAGTGCAGAATTACATCAAGCAATTGAAAATCGATTGCATTCTCCAAAAGATGCGTTCACTTCATACATTGATTTAATAAATTGGATCACAGAAAATTATATGCCACAAGGTGTTAATTATCAAACCATAAA
>CALQCV020000205.1 GCA_943329165.2 Candidatus Nitrotoga sp. CP45
AAAAGGACCGGCAATGTGGTCGCCAAGAGTGCAGTCAGACAGAATGCGATTTGCAGAAGAATGGCGATTACGACTAGAACAAACGCCAAATCTCGATTTCTATCAAGAAATGGTTAAAGGGCTTTTGATAAAGAATAATAAAATAGAAGGAATTGTAACTTCACTTGGAATTGAAATCAAAGCCAAAACAGTTGTGCTCACTAATGGAACTTTCCTTAACGGATTAATACATATCGGCGACAAGCAATTTGGCGGAGGAAGAGCTGGCGAAAGTGCCGCTTTTGGAATTACTGACGACTTAGTCAAAGTTGGCTTTGAAGCGGGAAGAATGAAAACAGGAACTCCTCCAAGAGTTGACGGTCGCTCTTTAGATTACTCTAAAATGAGAGAAGAACCCGGAGATGATATTCCGGATAAATTCTCTTATTCTGACGAAACAAAACCATTGACACATCAAATGCTTTGTCACATGACCTATACTTCAAATGAAGTGCATAGTATTTTACGAGAAGGGTTTGATCGTTCCCCAATGTTTAATGGAAGAATCAAAAGTATAGGGCCAAGATATTGTCCATCTATTGAAGATAAAATAAATCGCTTTGCTGATAAAGAAAGGCATCAATTATTTGTTGAGCCCGAAGGGTGGAATACAGTTGAGGTATATGTAAATGGATTTTCAACTTCATTGCCTGAGGATATTCAATTTAAAGCATTGCGTTCAGTTGAAGGTTTTGAAAAGGTTAAGTTTTTCCGTCCGGGTTATGCTATAGAATATGATTATTTTCCACCAACACAGTTAAAGCACACCCTTGAAACTAAACTTGTAGAAGGCTTGTATTTCGCTGGACAAATTAACGGAACTACAGGATATGAAGAAGCAGCATCACAAGGAATGATGGCTGGAATCAATGCTGCTTTAAAAGTAAAAGAACAAGGACCGATGATTTTGCGTCGAGATGAAGCTTACATCGGAGTTTTGATTGATGATTTGATTACCAAAGGAACGGAAGAACCATACAGGATGTTTACTTCTCGTGCTGAATACAGAACGCTGTTGCGTCAGGACAATGCCGATTTTAGATTAACAGCAAAAGCATATAAAATTGGTTTAGCATCAGAAAAAAGATTACGCAGAATGGAGCATAAGTTTAATGAAAGCGAAAAGATGGTAACTTTTTTCAAAGAAACTAGTGTAACACCTGAAGAAGCAAATCCAATCCTTGAAGCCAAAGAAAGTTCAGCAATGGCTCAGTCGGATAAAATGTTTAAAGTCTTTTCACGCCCGCAAATTGAATTGGATGATTTCATGAAGTTTGATAAGGTGAAAAATTACGTTGCCGAAAATGATTTAGATAAAGAAATAATTGAACAAGCAGAAATACAAGTTAAATATTCGGGTTACATCGAAAAGGAAAGAAACAACGCTGAGAAATTAATACGTTTAGAAGATATTAAAATCCCTGAGAATTTCGATTATAATAAAATAAAGTCCATGTCGATTGAAGCAAAACAAAAGTTAAGCAAAATCCGTCCGGTAACTATTTCACAAGCATCAAGAATCAGCGGAGTTTCTCCTGCGGACATTTCAGTTTTATTAATTTACATGGGAAGATGATTTTGCGTTCCACGTGAAACCAAGTTTGCCAAGCCATATCAATACTGTCTTTATATGAGTTTTCAAAACAATATTTTTTTTCAAAAGGTCAGAGACTATTCTGTTTCAAAAGAAATTTTTGAATTGCATCATAATCCAGAATATGATTTATTAATTACATTTCCAAAACCATCTTTGGAGAAATTACCAAGCTATTACGAAAGTGAAGATTATATTTCTCATACAGATGGAAAGCGTTCATTGTTCGAAAGAGTGTATCATTTGATTAAAAATATTGCACTTAAAAATAAAGTGAAATTAATCAATGCACAATCTCAGAAAGGAAAAATCTTAGACATTGGAGCAGGGACTGGAGACTTTTTAGTAGTAGCAAAAAATGATGGCTGGGAAACAACAGGAATAGAGCCAAGTGCAAAAGCAAAAGCAATTGCTGTAAGTAAAGGAGTTAATTTTGCAGACAATCTCTCCGATTTGGAAAGCCATTCTTTTGATGTGATTACGATGTGGCACGTTTTAGAACACGTTCCAAATCTGGACGAGTATATTTTGGAACTAAAAAGATTAGTAAAACCAAGAGGAACTATTTTGATAGCAGTCCCAAACTTTAAATCATTCGATGCAAATTATTATGGAAGATTTTGGGCAGCTTTTGATGTGCCAAGACACATATGGCATTTTTCAAAAACAGCAATTAATAAATTGTTTGCAGAAAAAGAAATGAAATTGGCTGATGTGCTTCCAATGAAATTTGATAGTTTTTATGTAAGCTTATTATCCGAAAAATATAAAACCGGGAAAATGAATCTAATCAAAGCTTTTTTTGTCGGATTGAAATCAAATCATAGCGCAAAACAAACTAAAGAGTATTCGTCACACATTTATATCATAAAAAACAAGTAAAAACCAATTTAAAGCAGGTCATTTAGCAAAACAAAACGAGAATGAGTGATAAGTTGTTTAAAGCAATAAATGCTTTTAAACGGCGTTAATTGAAGCCAATTTCAATAGCTATAAATGATTAGCATCGTTTTTATAATAATTAAAACTTATAACATAAAAAAACACAAAAATTCAACCCATAGCTAATTGAATTTTATTTTTATACTTTTGAAATCGAAATTAAATTTATCAAATCATGATTAAAAAAACAGTTATCCTTTTTGCATTCGCAATTGCAATTATTTCTTGTAATAAACCAACAGAAACAAAAGAATTTAAAACTGCATACGTTGATACTTCTAAATTAATGGAGGAAGCTACAGAAGCGAAAGACATCGAAGCTAAATACAAAGACAAATCCAAAGTAATGGGCAATCAGTTAGAAGCTGAGGTGGCTCGTTTCAAAGCGGAAGCAGCAAGTTTTAAGAAAAATGCAATGGCAAATGGGCAAACGTGGGCACAACAAAAAGGTGCTGAATTGTCGCAAAGAGAGCAAGAACTAAGCTATGCACAACAAGCAATGCTTCAACAATTACAACAAGAAAGTGGAGCAGAAATGGATTCTTTAGTTATTGGCTACAGAAAAATGTTGAAAGAATACGGTAGAGAAAAAGGATACGATTATATTTATGGATCGGGCGAAGCGTCACCATCAATTTTATATGCAAAAGACAATTATGATATTACTGCTGAAATAATCAAAAAGGTCAACGATAAATATAAATCGACTGGCAAAAAAGAATCAGAGCCAAAAGAAGCCAAGAAATAACAGAACTTATTTTGTAAGATAAAAAGCCTACAATTTTGTAGGTTTTTTTTGTTGTATGTTGAAAGACAATATTTTATATTTGCTTCTAAATTATACGCCATGGAATCATTGTCAGCCGAAGCAAACTATGTATTGCAATTTATAAATCAAACCAATCGCTCTATTTTCTTAACTGGAAAAGCCGGAACCGGAAAAACAACACTTCTCAAAGAGATAATTAAATCAACACACAAAAATTGTGTGGTAGTCGCCCCCACAGGAATTGCGGCATTAAATGCAGGTGGAGTTACTATTCATTCAATGTTTCAGTTGCCTTTCGGCGGATTTATTCCCGATAACTCGACACCGCAATTCTCAGAAAATTCTAAATTCGAAACCAAAGCAACGTTACGCAGACATTTTAAAATGAGCGGATTGAAGAAATCCGTCATTCAAAACATGGAATTGCTGATCATTGACGAAGTCAGTATGTTGCGTTCTGATTTAATGGACGCCATCGATTTTATGTTACAATCCGTTCGAAGAAAAAACCACCCTTTTGGTGGAGTTCAAGTGCTTTTTATTGGTGATTTATTGCAATTACCGCCTATTATTCGAGAGGAAGAGTGGAGAACCTTGCGTTCCTATTACAAAGGAAAGTTTTTTTTCCATTCGCATGTCATTCAACAAAATCCACCTTTGTATATTGAACTGTCTAAAATTTTCCGTCAAACGGATGAGCAGTTCATCTCGGTTTTAAACAATTTAAGAAACAACAAGATTACGCAAAGCGATATTCAAATTCTAAATCA
>CALQCV020000206.1 GCA_943329165.2 Candidatus Nitrotoga sp. CP45
AAGAGCCAAAAGAAATGGCGCTTTCAACATAGAATACCGAATAATTGACACTACCAAAGTGATCAAAAAATTACACGAAAAGGCAGACAGAGTTTTAATTGACGCACCATGCAGCGGTTTGGGAGTTTTAAAAAGAAATCCTGATGCAAAATGGAAATTGCAACCTGAATTTATCGAAAATATCAAAAAAGTACAGGCTGAAGTTTTAGAAAATTATTCCAAAATAGTGAAGCCTGGCGGTAAGTTAGTTTATGCAACTTGCTCTATCTTACCCTCTGAAAATCAAGAACAAATTAAGCATTTCTTAACAACCGAAACTGGAAAAACGTTTAGTTTTGTTAAAGAAACAAAAATCCTTGCTCAAGAAACTGGATTTGATGGATTTTACATGGCCCTATTAGAAAGAAAAAAAGAAATATAAAAAACAAATGAAAAGAATCTTAACCTCATTATTATTAAGTTTTACATTAATAAATTTAGCTCAACAAGGTGCACCGGCAAGTTATTACAACGGATTCGGATCCAACTGGACTTTAACAGGAAGCAACTTAAAAAATGCATTGGCAACAAAAATAACAAATCCACCACCTCGCGAAATTAACTATTCCAATACAGATGAAGCACTTGCTATTTTGGATTTAGATCCTGCAGATGCTACCAATACAAATGTTTTACTCCTTTATGGATTTAGCAGCAACTTATGTCCGGCAGCTTCGACTGATGACAAAGACCATAGAAGAAGAGATTCTAACATGCAAGATGACGGATCTTCAAATCCTTGCCTTTATAACAGAGAACATACTTTTCCTAAGGCGCTGGGAGTTCCTGATTTAGGTACAGCCGGACCTGGTGCTGATTTACATCATTTAAGAGCAGCCGACAAAAAAAGAAATGCCGACAGAGATAATGATAAATTTTTTAATGGTTCGGGAAATTCATTTGAATCAGGATCAAACTGGTATCCAGGCGATGAATGGAAGGGAGATATTGCTAGAATGATGATGTATATGTATTTAAGATATGGAAATCAATGCCTTCCAATAAATGTTGGCGTTGGAACACCAGTAGCAGCAGATGCTAACATGATTGATTTATTTTTACAATGGAATGCTGACGACCCCGTTTCTTTGTATGAAGACCGAAGAAATACCTATTTAGGAAATGCATCAAACACATATGGACAGGGAAATAGAAATCCCTTTATAGACAACCCGTATTTAGCTACAGTAATTTGGGGTGGACCAGTTGCCCAAAACAGATGGCCCACTATTTTTCTGGATACTCCAACATTTGATTTAGAAAATGCTATTTCTATTTATCCAAATCCTGCTTCTAATATTGTGAATATTTCTACAACAGTTTCTCTTGTAGAAATTGATGTTGTTACGATAAACGGACAAATTTTACAGCAAATAAAAAACCCGGTTATTGAGAGTAATACTTACACAATTAGCAATTTACCAAAAGGATTTTATTTCATAAAATTATCTTCAGCTTCTAATTCTGTTACCAAAAAAGTATTGATAAACTAGATTTAACAACTCATTTCATACCAAATCGCTGTTGAAATTCAACAGCGTTTTTTGTTTTTAATCGAAAAAGAAATAAAATCGTTAGCAATACAGTATAGAAAACACTGATTTCCTTTGAACTTTAGTGCTTCTTTAGTATCTTTCGCCCTCAAAATGTGTAACCCTTAAAACATTTTCAAAATGTTAGAAGAAAAGAATGATAACCTGCTTGAAGCAGATGGAAGCGTAGCCGATGAATCACAAGAAGTGACCATCGCTGAAAATCAAGATATTCTTGTTGAAAATCAAGAAGAAATAAAAGCAACTCATGACTCGAGCGTTGGCGAAATTGTAGCAGAAAATGTTACTGAAGTAGAACCTATTGTTCAGGAAGTTGAAGAAGCGACTACTGAATTCGAAGTTGCTGTTTTAACCGAAGTTCTTACAGAAGATGAAATTGAAGTAGCTGCAGAAAGAGAAGCCCTCGTTGAAGAAGCACTTGTTGAAGATACGATCGATAGCGAACTGGCAGAGCAAACTGTGGAAGCTACTCCGAAAGCAAAAACTAAAAAAGCGGTTAAATCTACTGCAGCAGTTGAAAAACCAATTATAGACCCGAATGCTGGCGAACAGGTGGAGCAAAACACAATCGAATTGACTGACAAGCATGATGCTGATACTAAGGTTGTCGATAGTAATAACCAATCAGCAATTAACGCCATCGAAGAAGTAAACGCAGAAGAAAGTGAAGACGAAACATTGAAAGACCGTCATGATATTCCAATGCTGGATTACGATACCTTATCAATGGAACAATTGATTGATGAATTAGGAGAATTAGTGGCAGTCGAAAAACTAATGTCGGTTAAGGACCATGTTGAAGAGCTTAAAAAATCGTTCCTATCAAAATACCATCATTTTATTGATGAAAAGAAAGAAGAATTCCTTGCTGAAAATCCTGAAACTACGGAAGATTTTCATTATCATTTCCCTTTAAAAGTCAAATTTGACCAATTATATTCTCAATACAGAGACAAAAAAAATAATCATTTCCAAAGTCTACAAAGCAATCTAAAAGCGAATTTAGAAAACAGATTGGCGATTGTAGCGGAATTAAAAAATCTAATCCACAGTCAAGATAGCATTCCGGTTACCTTAAAGAAATTTAATGACATCCGTGACCGTTGGAAAGTCGCTGGCCCAATTCCCAAAGACAAATACAATCACGTTTGGAATAATTATCACTTTCATTTAGAAAATTTCTATGATGTATTGCACTTGGATAGAGAAATTCGCGATTTAGATTTCAAACACAATTTGGTTCAAAAGCTAAAAATTATTGAGCGTGTTGAAGAATTAGTAAAAGAAGAAGATATTAATAAAGCTTTCCGTGAATTGCAGGATTTACACCGAATCTGGAAAGAAGATATTGGTCCGGTTTCAAGAGAAAGCCGTGAAGAAATTTGGAATACATTCAGTGAGTTAACCAAACAAATGCACGACAAACGCGAAGGTTTATTTGAAAAACTTCGCGAAGTTGAAAAGGCTAATTTTGAGAATAAAAAAGAAATTATTGCCCAAATTGAAGTTTTAGCAAAAGAGAAAGTAAACTCGCATGCCGCTTGGTTAGGCCAAATTGAAAAAGTAGAAGCGTTACGCAATCAGTTTTTCGGTGCCGGAAAAGTTCCGCCTGAAGTCACAGACCAAACTTGGACCGAATTTAAAAATGCGGTTAAAAGTTTCAATGTTTTGAAAAACTCTTTCTACAAAGACATTAAGAAAGACCAGAATGATAATCTTTCTAAAAAACAAACCTTAGTTGCCAAAGCAATTGAATTGAAAGACAGCACCGATTTTGCAACAACAACGCCACTATTCAAACAAATTCAAGAAGAATGGAAAACAATTGGACATGTGCCAAGAAAGTTTTCTGATAAACTTTGGAGTGAATTTAGAGGTGCTTGTAACGAATATTTTGAAAAACTAAAAGAGCAGAAAACAGAAGCTAATACCGAAGAAATCGAAGCATTTGAAAAGAAGAAAGCGTATTTAGAAACGTTAAAATCATTCGAACTTATTGGGGAACACAAAGCCGATTTAGATGCTATCAAAGCGCATATCGAAACATGGAAAAGCTTTGGCAGAGTTCCTTTTGCACGCAGACATATTGAAGGGAAATTTAATAAAATCTTAGATGCTTTGTTTGAAAAATTAAGTTCAAGCAAAAAAGATAATGAGATGGTGCGTTATGCTAATCGTTTAGACAATCTTTCCGGTGCAGAAAATTCCAGAAAATTGGATAACGAGAAAGTATTCATCATGCGTAGGATCGAGGAAGTACAAAGCAACCTTTTCCAATTGGAAAATAACATTCAGTTTTTTGGAAGAGCAAAAGCGGATAATCCAATGGTGAAAGAAGTAATGAATAATATTGAAAAACAAAAAGAAGAATTAGCCACTTGGAAAGAAAAGCTAAAACAACTTAGAAGTATAAAATCTGACTAACTAAACCACTATGGACTTGAAGTCCATAGGTTTGGTTGGCAGACTAAAAGTCTGCTAAATTTGTAAACTTAATTTAT
>CALQCV020000207.1 GCA_943329165.2 Candidatus Nitrotoga sp. CP45
AAATGAACTTTAATATTATCAAATAAATTCTGATGATTGGCTCCTGCATGTTGGTCTAAATCAGGATCGGTAAAAAGCTCACAATTTTCGTAAACACTTTTAGTAGAAAAAGTATTGAAACTCAAAGGATGAACCGCTTTATTATAGACTTTCAAATTTTCTACCAAAACATTATGAACGCCACCCATTGCGACTGTATAATGAGCAATATTTTTCCCTTCAGTAACAATATCCTTAATAGTTACATTGGCAATTTCTTCTGTTAGAATTCCACTTTCAGCATTATTTATAGTTACATCTTGAACCCAACTATTAAAAATACGGGTTAAAAAAATCCCATTATATCCTTGTTCCACATGATGTGCAACTCGTGCAGCATCTGGAAAACTGATTCGTAAATGTTCAATCCCAACTTCAGATAAATGATTCCATTCTATCAAAATTGCTTGGTAATTTGGTTTTACATCTATCAATAAAGGCGTTTTAATAGTTACTTTGTTCTTAGAAATAGCTGCAATTTCAACTTGCTGACGCACTAAAGCCAATGTGGGTTGTTTCCAATGAGAATAGCCAACTTTAACTTTTGAATTTTTATATAACGCTTCAATAATATCCCCTTTTTCACCGTCTTTATTAAACAAATCTAATTCGACAATATCACCTACTTTTAATCCATTTACATCTGAAACAGTAAAAACACTTTCACCTTGTTTTCCTTGAATAACTTTGGCAAGAACTGTTGGTGGGGTATCGTATTTTTCCATGTATGCTTTTACACGTTGGTTTGGAATTTGTGTCCAAATCATTCCTCCAGACCATGCGTATTGTGAAAATGGTAAGTCAATATTATTCTCTTTTTCAACTTGTCTTTTACCTGTTGAAGTAAGATATTCGCGAAGTTCTGCAAGAGAATCTTGATTTTTTAGGTACATCATTGGACGAGGACAGAAAATCTCAGTTCCCTCTTTTCCAGATCCAGCGCCACGTAACACAAAATTACTGCGCTCAATGTATAAAATATCACTTAAAATTATTCTTCCAGCTGGCAATTGTAAAACAACACTTCCTTGAACTTCATTTGCAGCTTTAAATGCTTTTAGCAATGCTTTAGAATCGTCTAAATTGTCATTGGTAATTACACCATAATCAGTAGCTAAAATTATTTTTTCATTAATTACTGGGATTTTAATATTTCCAAAATGATACCCCGCATAACTAAAATCAGGCAGGAAATTTTGTGAGGAAACTTCTTTCTGACTAATTATTTGGGGTATTTCTTGTGAATATAGTAGCGTTGAGTTAATTATAATTGAAAATAAAACAACACTTTGTTTCGTTATTAAACTGAATATGTTAGAAGATGAATTCATTCTTAAAATTATAAGTAAAACGTATTGAAAATCTATTTGAATTAAAAAATCTATTTCACAATTGAGAAAACCGTGAAATAGATTTCAAATGATTTGTGTTAAAAACTTACAAATCAGTTATCGGACTATATTTTGGAACTAATGTTTTCATTACTAACCATGCAACCAAATATGCCACAGCACAAATTGCAAACATGATAGTATAACCTGTTTGAATATGACCTAAACCATCATAATAATCAAATAAAGCACCTCCTAATTTAGAAACTAAAACACCGCCAAGACCACCAGCCATTCCTCCAATTCCAATTATGGAACCAATTGCTTTTTTAGGAAACATATCAGAAACGGTAGTAAAAATATTAGCCGACCACGCTTGATGCGCAGAAGCTCCAACTCCAATTAACAGCACTGGAATCCAAAAAGTAATATGACCAAGAGGTTGCGCTAATAAAACCACTAATGGAAATATTGCAATAACAAGCATGGCTTTCATTCTTCCTTCATAAGGATTGTGTCCTTTATTGATAAAATACATTGGGAACCAGCCTCCGCCAATACTTCCAATCATTGTCATGCTGTATAATACTGCCAACGGAAGTACAATATCTGTTCCTTTCATATCAAATTGTGCTTCAAGATATTTTGGCAACCAAAACAAAAAGAACCACCAAATTCCATCGGTCATGAATTTTCCAAAAACAAAAGCCCAAGTTTGTTTGTATCCTAATAATTTAAACCAAGCTACTTTTTCTTCTTTAGGAACTTCAATATTTTCGGTTATTACTACTTCATCATCGTGGATATAATCGTATTCTGCTTTTGATAATCTTTTTTGTTTAGATGGAATTTCATAAAACATAAACCAGAAAATTATCCATATAAAACCAATAGCTCCAACAAGTATAAATGCAAATTCCCAACCATAATATTCTGCAATCACAGGAACGGTTAATGGTGCTAAAATTGCTCCAACATTAGAACCAGAATTAAAAATTCCTGTTGCAAACGAACGTTCTTTTTTAGGAAAATATTCAGCTACCGCTTTTATTGCTGCGGGGAAATTACCTGATTCTCCAAAACCTAAAACCGCTCGGGACAACATAAATCCAGCAATTGAAATTGGAACTGCTCCAACACCAATCCAAACCATAAATGTTGAAAATGCGGTTCCAACAGGCAACGAATAAGCATGCATAATAGCTCCTATTGACCAAACTGTAATCGCTAAAATATATCCTTTTTTGGTTCCTAATTTGTCAATTATTCTACCTGCAAAAAGCATCGAAATAGCATAAATAAACTGAAATACTGCTGTTATATTAGCATAATCACTATTGGACCAATTGAATTCTTTTGACAGACTTGGTGCTAAAAGACTCAATACTTGACGGTCTAAATAGTTTACGGTAGTAGCAAAAAAAAGCAAACCACAAATGGTCCATCTGTATTTCCCGATTGATTGATTTGTTTCTTTCATAGTAGTTTTTAGGTTTGGTTAGTTTTTGAATTTATACAAATTCGGGTTTTAGTTATTGTTTATTTATATCAAAATAAGCCTCAGCATTTTTATAACAAATGGCTTCCACCATAGTTCCGATATGTTTCATATTGTTTGGCAATTCCCCTTTTTGAATTTCATCGCCAAGAACATTGCACAAAATACGTCTAAAATATTCATGTCGTGGAAAAGAAAGAAAACTTCTGGAATCGGTTACCATTCCCACAAAGCGGCTCAATAAACCAAAGTTAGAAAGTACGTTCAATTGTTTTTCCATTCCGTCTTTTTGGTCTAAAAACCACCAAGCCGCACCATATTGCATTTTACCAGCCACTTTTCCATCGTTAAAATTAGCCGCCATCGAAGCAAACATTTCGCTATCACTAGGATTCAAATTATAGACAATAGTATTGGTTAATCCATCGCATTGACTCAATCTTCCGAAGAACTTGCTCATATTATCAGCCATATTCAAATCGCCAAGCGAATCAAATCCTTGATCGGGACCAATATCTTGTAGCATTTTAGCATTGTTATTTCTTATCGCTCCAACATGAAATTGCTGCGCCCAAGATTTTTTCTTATTCATCAAAGCCAATTCAAATAAGACCGCTGATTTATACTTATTAATTTCAATAACAGAAACCAATTCGCCTTTCATAGCTTTAGCAAAAATGATATTTACTTCACTTTCAGTATATTCGTCTCCATAGAAATTAGCATGTCCGTGATCGGAAATTCGACAACCCATTTCGTGGAAAAAATCATGACGTTCTTGAAGCGCTTTTATTAAATTTGAATAATCCGCAATGGAATAACCAACTGTTTTTGCTAATTTTTGAATCCAATCTACAAACGCTTGTCCTTTTTCCATTTCCGTTGCTTTATCGGGACGAAAAGAAGGCAAAACTCTAATTTCAAAATTATCGTCCTGCAATTGTTTGTGGTAACGTAAATCATCTGTTGGGTCATCAGTAGTTCCCACAACAGCGACATTCATTTTTCGAAGAATGTTCTTTACACTGTATTCTGGTTTTTTCAATAAGTTAGAACATTCGTTATAAATGGCTTGCGCAGAATCTGAATCCAATAAAGTGGTGACTCCAAAATAATTTTTCAATTCCAAATGAGTCCAATGATACAAAGGATTTCTTAAAGTATAAGGAACAGTTTCTGCCCATTTGATAAATTTTTCATAATCGCTTGCGTCA
>CALQCV020000208.1 GCA_943329165.2 Candidatus Nitrotoga sp. CP45
AGAAAGAATCGTGTTTATTCGGCATAATCTCAATCTCTAAATTTATGTGGTGCAAATTATTCAAAAATATCGAGAAAAATAGCTTTCATTTATTTTCTTTACTAGTTATTTTGCCTTTGGAAAGAAAGAACCTTTGATAAAAAAAAATTAATTTCAATACTATTAAATATTAAATCAATTTTTTTTATGTCGGTTTGAATAAAAATTTTATTTTTGCGCACACTAAATTAAAAATAGATGGCAACTTTTAACAAAAGAGGATATAAAGAAACAAAACCAAAAGCAGAAAAATTAGACAATAACTACATTGAAGATGTAAACGTTGATGCAAAAGACAGCGCAACAGCGAAAGCATTTGATACTTTAGATCAATCAGCTTCAAGAGCTGAAGACTTTGTAGCTAAAAATCAAAAATATATATTAGGATTTTTAACTGTCGTTGCTTTAGCGACAGTGTCTTATTTATTGTATCAAAAGTTTATTGCTGAACCAAGCCAGGAAGAAGCAGCAAACGAATTGTTTGTGGCGCAACAAAACTTTCAAAAAGCGGTTGATGCTACTGGAACGAAATCGGATTCTCTATATAATTTAGTTTTAAAAGGTTCTGAAGGTAAATTTGGAGTAGTAAAAATTGCTGACGAATATTCTGGAACTGATGCTGGGAATTTAGCGAATTATTATGCGGGAGTTTCGTATTTGAATACTAAAAAATATGCTGAAGCGATTGCTAGTTTGGAGCAATTCAAATCGGATGACACTATGTTAAGTACAATTGCCATTGGAGCAATTGGAGATGCTTATGCACAACAAAACAAGCAAAAGGAAGCTTTAGAGTATTATGTAAAAGCGGCTGATGCTAACAAAAATGAATTAACAAGACCAAGATATTTGTTAAAAGCAGGTAAAACGGCGCTGGTTTTAGGAAATAAAGCAGATGCCTTAAAATATTTCACCGATATCAAAGATAATTACGATACAGCTCCAGAAGCGCAAGCTGTTGATGCTTTGATTGGTTTAGCGCAATAATTGATTTAGGAATCAGGAATTAGGATTAAGGATTTTTTACTTATTGCTAAATCCCAAATCCCAAATCCCAAATCATAATTGTTATCATGGCTACGGCAAACAAAAACTTATCCAATTACGATAAAAATACAATCCCAAACGCGAAAGACTTTCGGTTTGGGATTGTTGTTTCAGAATGGAACGATCATATTACAAACGGTTTATACGACGGAGCTGAAGCGGCCTTATTGGATTGTGGTGTAAGGCTAGAAAACATTATTCGTTGGAATGTTCCGGGAAGTTTTGAACTCGTTTATGGCGCACAACGAATGATTGTAACTCAGGAAGTCGATGTGGTGATTACCATTGGCTGCGTAATAAAAGGAGAAACGATGCATTTTGAATTTGTATGTGAAGGCGTAACCCAAGGCATTAAAGATTTGAATGTACAAACCGATGTTCCGGTTATCTTTTGTTTATTAACCGATAATAACGAACAGCAATCCATCGACAGAAGTGGTGGCGTTCACGGAAACAAAGGGACTGAAGCCGCGATTGCCGCGATTAAGATGGCTGAACTAAGACGGAATTCGAATTCATAATATTCTTTTTCAATATATAATAGAAGCCTATTCCATTGTGAATAGGTTTATTATTTTTAGCCAATTATTAACTATAAATCCCAATACTTTTTCCTTAAATTTGCTATCTTCGGAATCCCTATTGAACACTAACTACTGAACACTGAATACTAAATATGTCAAGCATAATTCAATTACTTCCTGATCATGTTGCCAACCAAATTGCTGCTGGTGAGGTAGTTCAACGGCCGGCTTCTGTCGTTAAGGAATTATTAGAAAATGCAGTTGATGCCAAAGCAACCGACATAAAACTTATAGTTAAAGATGCTGGAAAATCACTGATTCAGGTTATTGATAACGGAATTGGAATGAGTATTACCGATTCTCGTTTGTGTTTTGAGCGTCATGCTACTTCCAAAATCCGTCACGCAGAAGATTTGTTTTCGTTGCATACCAAAGGGTTCCGTGGCGAAGCTTTGGCTTCGATTGCTGCGATTGCCCATGTGGAAATGAAAACCAAGCAGGAGCAGGAAGAATTGGGAACGCACATTATTATTGAAGGCAGTAAATTTGTCTCACAAGAGCCTGCTGTTTTGCCAAAAGGCACTTCGTTTTCGGTTAAAAATTTATTTTTTAATATTCCGGCAAGACGTAATTTTTTAAAATCGGATACAGTGGAGCAGCGCTATATTGTTGATGAATTTCAACGTGTCGCGATGGCGCATCCGAATATTTATTTTACGATGTACCACAATGGTAGTGAAATGTTCAATCTACCTATTTCGAATTTCAGACAACGCATTGTCAATATTTTTTCGGGTAAAACCAATGAAAAATTAGTGCCAGCAAAAGAAGAAACCGAAATCGTAAATCTTCACGGCTTCATCGGAAAACCTGAATTCTCCAAGAAAAACAGAGGTGAACAATTCTTTTTTGTTAACAACCGCTTTATTAAAAGTGGGTATTTGCATCATGCTGTTATGGCTGCCTATGAAGGCTTGCTTTCCGTTGGTGCGCAGCCAAGTTATTTTTTATATTTAGATGTGCCGCCACATACGATTGATATCAATATTCACCCGACGAAAACCGAAATTAAGTTTGACGATGAACATGCTTTGTATGCTATTTTGCGTTCGTCAATCAAGCACAGTTTGGGGCAATTTAATGTAGCGCCGGTATTGGATTTTGACCGAGATCCAAATTTAGACACGCCTTACCAATACCAAAATAAAGAAGCTGAATATCCAACGATTCAAGTTGATAGACAATACAATCCGTTTTCAAGAGACACGAGCGAAAGCGAATTGACGAAACAAAAGCCTAGTAAATCTTTTGCATTGTCTTCCAATTATAAAAAACCGGAAGCGCAACCGAGTTGGGAAAGTCTTTATGTGGGTTTAAAACAAGACGGACAAGAGATTGCCGAAATGACTTTTGAAAATGATGCCGTAACTTCTTCATTATTTGAAGAAAATGAAATAGAGCAGGAAGTTAAACGAACGTATCAAATTAAAAAAAAATATATTGTTAGCCCAATCAAATCAGGAATGGTTATTATAAATCAGAAGCGTGCGCACGAACGTATTTTGTATGAGGAGTTTTTAACAAGCATGACAGTGCATCAGGCATCAAGCCAGCAAATGTTGTTTCCGTTGCAGTTGTATTATTCGTTTGCCGAAATCGAATTGCTAGCCGAATTAAAATCTTCGTTAGAAAACACAGGATTTATTTTTGAAACGATTAACGAAGACAATGTGGTCATTTCCGGTTTGCCTATTAATGTTACTGAAAGTGAAATTTCTATCGTTTTGGAAGAGTTATTGAGTGATTTGCAGGATGGAATTCCGGACAGTAGCTTTAGTCAAAATGATACCATTGCCAAATCGATGGCCAAAAGTTTGGCTGTAAAAACAGGAGCCTATTTAACCGAAAAAGAACAAGAAAATTTGGTTCACAATCTCTTTGCCTGCAGAGAACCAAATGTATCACCATTTCAAAAACCAACATTCATCACGATGAGTGTGGAAGATTTAGATAAAAAATTCAACTTATGATGCGAATGACCGATACTGTTAAGCAGTTACTGATTATCAATATTATATTTTTTATAGGTTCACAATTTGTAGCCAAAGCCTATCCGTTGTTATCCTTATACTATCCTGAAAGTCCAAATTTTAAAGTTTGGCAACCATTGACCAGTATGTTTATGCATGCGCCGATGCCCAATTTGATGCATATTGTTTTCAATATGTTTGCCTTGGTTTCTTTTGGTGCTGCGTTGGAACATTATTGGGGTGCCAAAAAATTTATATTCTTTTACATTTCTTGCGGATTAGGTGCAGCAGCTTTGCATACAGCTGTAAATTATTTCCAAATTCAATACGCTTTAGAGCAACTTTCGAGTTTGAATTTTTCGGACAGTGATATCCATATTCTTTTAAGTGCAGATTACAGTAGCGTCTTTGA
>CALQCV020000209.1 GCA_943329165.2 Candidatus Nitrotoga sp. CP45
AAACCATTAAGAAGTTAAGAGACATTAAGTCTTAATGAAACTTATCTTCTTAATGGTTTTACTGTTTTTTTTATTTAGATAAATGATAAATTCAATTATTTTGTTTGAGAATAAAAAAAACCGCAATCTCTTTAGAAAATACGGTTTCTCGGTATAAAGATTAGTTTAAATTTAGTTATTTAACATTACCGGCATTACAAGCATGGTAACGGTTTCGCCTTCATCTAAGCCATCTATTGGAGTTAAAATTCCGGCTCTGTTAGGCATTGACATTTCTAACATGATTTCGTCAGAAGTTAAATTAGTCAACATTTCAGATAAGAAACGCGAATTGAATCCAATTTGCATATCATCACCTTGATAATCACAAGTCAATCTTTCTTCTGCTTTGTTTGAGTAATCAATATCTTCTGCAGAAATATTCAATTCGGCACCAGCAATTTTCAATCGAATCTGGTGTGTAGTCTTATTAGAGAAAATCGCAACACGACGTACAGAATTCAGTAATAAAACTCGGTTAATCATTAATTTATTTGGATTTTCTTTCGGAATTACCGCTTCGTAATTTGGATATTTTCCATCAATCAAACGGCAAGTTAAAATATAACTCTCAAAAGAGAATGTAGCATTTGAGTCGTTATATTCAATAGTTACATCAGCATCAGAAGTTCCAAGAATACTTTTCAAAATATTCAAAGGTTTCTTTGGCATAATGAAATCGGCTACCTGCGAAGCTTTCACATCGGCACGAGCATATTTTACTAATTTATGAGCATCAGTCGCTACAAAAATCAAACCTTCTGGAGAAAATTGAAAAAACACACCGCTCATTACCGGACGTAAATCATCGTTTCCGGCAGCAAAAATAGTTTTACTTATAGCTGTTGCTAAAACCTCTGAAGGAACCACTGTTGAAGATGGGTTATCTAGACTTACTGATTTTGGAAATTCTTCTCCTGGCGCATACGCAATAGCATATTTACCTGAATTGGAGCTGATTTCGATAGTGCTGTTTTCTTCTACAGTAAAAGTTAAGGGTTGCTCCGGAAATGTTTTTAGAATGTCTAATAACAATTTCGCCGGAACAGCAACGCTTCCTTTGCTTGTGGAATCAATTTCTAAAGTAGCCGACATGGTTGTCTCCAGATCAGAAGCTGAAACGCTTAGATTTTTATGATCTAATTCAAAAAGAAAATTATCTAAAATAGGCAAGGTGTTACTGCTATTGATAACACTACCTAAAACTTGTAGTTGTTTTAATAAGTATGAACTCGATACTATAAATTTCATCTGAATTTTTTATTTAATTTTTACAAATATATCTTAAACTAATAGATTTCAAAAAGTTTTTTATTAACATTACTTGCTATATTTTCGATTGCGCAAAAAGGTAAACACAACTCCAAATACTAAGAGAATAACTATTGGCACTGCTACAGTTATGACTTGCGATTGGGTATAGGAAGCATAGACTTTTTCTTTATCCAAAATAGGCAAATTCACTTCCTTACTTCTAATGTTAATAAGTCCGTTGTCGTCCAACAGATAATTGACGCAATTCATCATAAAATCTTTGTTGGCATAAAGAACTCCGGTTCGTTGATCTAGTCCTAATTCAACCTCTCTACCATTTTTGTCCAATTGGTTTTTAATCACATCACCATCGGAAATAACAATCATTTTACTGTCTTTTCCAATGTTTTTGAAACTAGCATCCTTAAACGGCAAAACCCTATTTTCAAATACGGAATGAAACTTTCCTTCGAGCAAAACGGCTACAGGATAATTTCCTGAACCAGTAAAATCTTTTGGGCCAATTTCTTCAGATGCCATTCTTAAACCTACTTCAGTTGGAGTTCCAATCAGTTTTGAATATTGTGATGATTGCAGTAAAATGGTTTTATTGATGTCATTTTTCAGCGGCTCAATCGGACTTGCAAATTGAAATTTGATTCCGTCTAAATTAGTTACAATTGGATTATTTGCATCTTGCGAAGGATAAATCATCGGAGAAAGATACCAGGGCAATTTAACTTTTTGAGTACTACTTCCCGGTTCGCCAGTTTCCAATATAATTGGGGTAGCTAATAAATCTTTAATCAAATCAGGATTCAGTCTTATCCCATATTTAAAGAACATATCATTCAGATTCAAATCTCTTGGAAATGCCAGATTTGTTCCGGTTTCATTATACAAACTGTCAATTTCCATATTGACCTGATCAACAAGCCAAATCGTTTTTCCGCCGTTGACAACATATTGGTCTAGTACTTGTTTTTCTTCATCTGAGAAAGCTTCTGTTGGTTTGGCAATAATCGCTAAATCGTACTTTTTTAAATGTTCTAAAGTTTGAACCGGAGATTTAGCAACCGAATCTAAAGTAAATGGTGCAATAAAATAATTATCTCTAACGGATTTGATAAAATCGGCAATGTATCGGTCTTCAAGTTCGCCATTGCCATTAAGTATCACTACTTTTTTCTGCTTGTCTTTTGAAACAGTATTGATAGCATTTGCGAAAGCATATTCTAAATGCTGTACTGAACTCACTACTTTTTCGGCTGTTGAAGCGCCCATCATGTTTTTAAGTAAAGGAACTTTTACCGAACGATTGCCGCAAGTAGCAACGGCCCATGGAAAAACCACTTCTTGTGTTTGTTGTCCTTTGTCGTTTACGGTAACATTTACCGGAGTCAAGCCGCGTTGTATAAAAGATTGCATTATGCTGTCTTTTTCTTCTTCTTTTTCTAACGGATTGACAAATTGGAAGATTATATTAGAATTATTTGTTTTAAATTCTTCTAATAATTGTTGGGTTTCCGTTTGTAATTTTTTGAATTCTCCCGGAAAATCTCCTTCCAGAAACACATCAATATATAATGGTTCTTTAACTTCGGCAACAATGTTTAAGGACGTTTGCGAAAGCGTGTAGCGTTTGTCGGCTGTTAAATCGAATCGTTTGTAAAGAAAATGACCAGCTAAGTTCAAGATTACTACAAAACCTATAGTGAGCGCTATTTTTTTAAAATTACTGTTTGCTGTTTTCATTACGATTTCAAAGATTTAAGTTTAAAAACAGTTAACGATAAAAAAAGAAACGACACACTCACAAAATATAAAATATCTCTAGTGTCCAAAACGCCACGTGACATACTTTTAAAATGATAATCCATACCTATTTGTGAAACGGCATCTTGAAATTCTTTCACGTAAGTTGAAATGCCTTCAAATCCAAAATAAAAAAGAAAACATAAAAGCACCGAAAGTAAAAAGGCCACAATCTGATTTTCGGAAAGTGTAGACGTAAAAATTCCGATAGAAGTATAAGCTGCAACCAGAAATAATAATCCAAAATAAGAGCCCAATGTGCTTCCCAAATCGATATTGCCTTCGGGCAAGCCTAAACTATTGATAACATAAACATAGACTAAGGTTGGGAGCAGCGCAATAACAATAAGTAAAAACGAACCAAGGAATTTTCCGTTTACAATTTGCCAAAGTGATAAGGGTTTGGTCAGTAACAATTCAATTGTGCCTTGTTTTTTTTCATCCGAAAAGCTTCGCATCGTAACTGCAGGAATTAGGAAAATGAAAATCCATGGTGCCAAAGTGAAAAACGGACTCATATCGGCGAAACCGCTTTGCAGTATGTTGTATTCGCCATCAAAAACCCAAAGGAACAAACCGTTGAGCAATAAAAATAAGCCAATCACGAGGTAACCAATTGGGGAACCAAAAAAGGATTTTATTTCGCGTAACGCTATTGATTTCATATTTTTTGTTGTCTGTTATCTGTTGTCTGTTGTCTGTTGTCTGTTTTTCTTTTAACTGATAACTGATAACTGAAAACCGATAACTTTTTTATGTTAAACTTACCACTTTATCCACACTCCACGCTTCCGGTTTTTCGTTAAATAGTTTTTTGGTGAACGTCCAAACGTCATAAAACAATTCTGATTGACGGTAATTTTCCAAATCATCTTCCGTTTCCCAAAGACTATAAGTAAAAAATATACATGGATTATTTTTATCCTGATACAATTCCAAAAA
>CALQCV020000210.1 GCA_943329165.2 Candidatus Nitrotoga sp. CP45
ATTTGATTATTTTCGTCATGAAGCGAAGCAATCATTTTGGTCAAAACATTAATAGGATTAGCTACAGCACCACCGTATAATCCGGAATGCAAATCGCGATTGGGTCCAGTAACTTCTACTTCAACATAGCTTAATCCACGCAAACCAGTGGTGATACTTGGCTGTTGGTTTGAAATCATTCCGGTATCGGAAATCAAAATCACATCGCAGCTTAATTTTTCCTGATTTCTTTCTACAAACCAGCTCAAACTTTTTGAACCCACTTCTTCTTCGCCTTCAATCATAAATTTTACGTTGCAAGGCAAACAGTTGTTTGCAATCATGTATTCAAAAGCTTTGACATGCATATACATTTGACCTTTATCATCACAAGAACCACGCGCAAAAATGGCGCCTTCAGGATGAATTTCGGTAACTTTAATTACAGGTTCAAATGGTGGAGAAGTCCAGAGTTCCATTGGATCTGGTGGTTGTACATCATAGTGTCCGTAAACTAAAACGGTTGGTAAGGTTGCGTCTATGATATGTTCTCCAAAAACTATTGGATAACCAGGTGTTTCACAAATTTCTACAAAGCTACAACCCGCTTTTTCTAAACTAGATTTTACCGCGTCAGCAGTAGCAATAACATCATGAGCATAAGCGGTATCAGCACTTACGGATGGGATTTTTAATAATTCGATTAATTCATTAATAAAACGTTCTTTGTTTTGCTGAACGTAGTTTTTTATGTTGTCCATGGATTTGTTTTTGATAGAAACCAAAAGTACAAAAATCAGTTGTTATTTTTTTAAATAATTTCCTTTGAAAGTTTGAAGTTATGATTATATTTGCAGCCACTTATTGATACAATCAATTTTGCGGGTATGGTGAAATTGGTAGACATGCCAGACTTAGGATCTGGTGCCGCAAGGCGTGTAGGTTCGAGTCCTATTACCCGCACAAAAATAAACCTCTAATTGCTTAATAGATAATTTTTTAGAGGTTTTTTAATTTTTAAAATTACCCAATAACTACCCTTTTTCTTGTTCCTAACTATAAATAATCCTTATTTAATCTCTTTAAATTTCAAAAAAGGTTTTTATTAATTAAGTATAAATCAGGCAGGATTAATGAGCACTTCTCCAACAACTTTATTTCTATCAATAGTAACAGTTCACTTTGGATCTCATTAAGGCACTCTTATAGTAGTGTCTATATTTTGTACATTATAATATACATTTTACATACTTTTTACTATATTTGTATACTTTAATATACAATAATTATGTTGGACACAGTCACAATAAAAGTAGTAAAAGTCAAAATTGGGGAGTGGTGTAAGCAAAAACGCCAAAACTACGAACTCTCACAGGAAGATCTCGCAGATGCATTGGATATGTCCCGTATTACCATAGTAAAGGTGGAAAGCGGTAAAAATGTAAACATAGATACACTGCTTAAAGTAGCCAATCACTTTGATGGGCTGCAAACAATATATCAACAGATTAAACAAGACATAGATAACAATAACCGTAACTCTCTTTATTAACCATGGCAATAAACAAGTTAATAGATATTGAATTATTTGGTGTTGAAATTGGAAAATTGGGTTATGACATGGACCAATTGCTATGCTCGTTTCAATATAATCCTAAGTTTTTAGAATCAGGGCAATACCAAAGAATATTTCCATATATTTTCAAGCGTATCCCTCTAGTTCAGGTTTTTGCCCAATTCGAAGGGACAACTTTCAGAGGGTTACCACCAATGATTGCAGATTCCCTCCCAGATATGTTTGGTAACATAATCTTCAAAGAGTGGTTTAAAGCAAACAACAAGGAGTTTGACAAAATCACACCATTAGAACAACTTGCCTATGTTGCAAATCGCGGAATGGGAGCGCTCGAATATAAACCCGTGTTAAAAGTACCTGACAATGCCACCATCAACCTTGATCAAATTGTAGAAGTGCTGAAACAAGTACTCGATGTTAAAAAAAACACCCTAGAAAAAAATCTCGATACAACTGCACTCTTAAACATTTTTAAGATTGGTTCTTCTGCAGGAGGTGCCCGTCCTAAAATCTTAATTTCAGAACATAAAGAAACACATGAAATTATTCCGGGTGATATGATCTATTCTAATGAGTACAATCACTTTCTGATCAAACTCAATATCGACGAAGATGAAGGCTATAACAAGGAAATAGTGGAATATGTCTACTACCTGCTGGCAAACGAGGCAGGAATACACATAATGGAATCAAAGCTGATAGAAGGCAGACATTTTGCAACACTCAGATACGACCGTCAAAATGGAGAAAAACAACATGTACTAACAGCTTGTGGTTTGACAGGATGGGATTTTATGAAACCCGAAAATGCATCATATGAAAATGTATTCAAATTGGCAACAGACCTTAAAGTCCCTCATAAAGATTTACAGGAGCTATACCGCAGGATGATTTTTAACGTGGTATTGGCTAATGATGACGACCACCTCAAAAACCATAGCTTCATTTACGACAAGGAAAACGATGCGTGGAATTTGGCACCTGCCTACGATATTACTTATCCACATAATCTGAAGTATAAGATTTATAGAAAAGGAAGAGCGCTTTCCATTAATAAAAAACGAACAGATATCCAATTAAATGATGTCCTTGCGATTGCAGAATTGTACGCTATTAAGAATCCAAAGAAAATTATCAAGGAGGTTCAAAGTGTATTGCCATTATGGAAACAATGGGCTAAACAAGAAAAAATTCCGGAATTTGCCATAGAGGCCATTAATAAGGAATTTAGCATTTTGTTGGAATAGTAGAAAGTGTGATAAGATAACCATTCAAATTTTTTGAACGTTCTGAATGGGGGAAAATACTAATGATTTTTTATAGTAATAGATTTAGATTTGTTCTTGAATGGTGATTTCTATAGAATAGTTAATCCCTTTTTATTGGTCTCGAAAATAGTTAAAACTATGAACTTAAGTGCGTTTTGCTTTCAGCTTCTAAAAAGTTTGACACAAATTACGCAAATTTTCACAAATTAATTTGTGAAAATTTGTGTAATTCGTGCTAATAAATTAAGTTTTACAAATTTAGCAGACTTTTAGTCTGCCAACCAAACCTATGGACTTCAAGTCCATAGTGGTTTAGTTTATAAAAAAAGAGCAACTGTTTAGGTTGCTCTTTATATTTACTCTTTTATAAACTTGCTTGCAATGTCATCTGACACCTTTAGATAATAAATACCTTTTGATAATTGCTCCACATTGACAGAAGTGTCAACATCGTTAAGATTGCCATGTAAAACAACTCTTCCTAAACTATCAAATACATTATAAGACTGATTGATAAGATTGCTGTCCACTTTTATATTTAAGACGCTTATAACGGGATTTGGATAAAGTTTTAAACTTATTGCATCAAATGTTTCTGAATCTAAAGTTGTACAATCAAGACCGCCATCTGTGATAGTCCATCCATAAGTGCTAATTATTGAATCACGGGCTGATGCACCATTACAATATTTAGAATTGCCACCCGTAAAAATAACATATGGACTTAAAGAAGTTTCATTTTGACTTATTGTAGACCAACCGATTAGTAGTGCATCATAATTAGCTGTTGAAAATCCAGCATTCTGAAACATATCTGCCATATCAGTCACACTACTCACATCCCAAGAGCTAATGTCTTGGTTAAAGGCGGCAGCATAAGCAAACATACCTCGCATAGTAATCACGTTACTCACATTCCAAGAACCAATAGGTTTGTTAAATGATGTAGCGCCATTAAATATTGACTCCATAGTAACCACGTTACTGACATTCCAAGAACCAATAGGTTTATTAAATGATATAGCTCCCGCAAACATTAAAGCCATATCAGTCACACTACTCACATTCCAAGACCCAATAGGTTGATTAAAGGCGCCAGCATTATAAAACATTAAAACCATATCAGTCACACTACTCACATCCCAAGAGCTAATGTCTTGGTTAAAGGAGGTTGCAGAATAAAACATATACCGCATAG
>CALQCV020000211.1 GCA_943329165.2 Candidatus Nitrotoga sp. CP45
ATCAATAAATACAGCTCTTCTTAGATTGCAATTGTCAAACACAGCTTCAGTTAAATCACTTGCCATAAAATCTACAGAAATCATACTGCAATTGATAAACTGCATTTTCTTCAATTTCAATGCATAGAATTTGGCATAATCTAACAAGCAATCTTTGAAATTAAACTCATAGATAACTTGGTCTGTCATGGCAAAATTAACGGCAGTAAAATCACATTTGGTAAACTGAACTCCACGTAATGATACATAATTTATTTTGGTATCCTTAAAGTTACAATCAAAGAAATTGCAATCGATAAAAGTTACTGTCTGAAAAGTACAATCGGTAAAATCACAGTTATGAAATGTGCAGTTTTCGTATTCTTTGTATTTGATATCGGCTTCTAGGAAGAAGATGTATTCAAATTTTTCGTCAAGTATATAATCGGAGGACATAATCGTTTTTAAAGTCTGTAAATCTAAATAATTTATTTGGTTAGCGATATAGTAATAGTAAGAGTTTAAAATAATATTTCTTATGATCTTTAAACTTACCATTAGGTAGATTATACTTTAACGTAAAATTAATAGTCGTTCTAGACCCATTCTAAAGTTTATATAGTATTTTTATAAATTATGGAAAATAACATTAAAAAAGGATTTTTATTCAAAAAATACGAGGCACCATTTCAGTCTCCTTTTGATAAACTTTTTGAAATTTTCAAAGAATTAATTACCCATACTTCGGGTGATTTTGAAGAAGCAATTGATTGGTTACGACAATTAGACGTAGAATACAAACTCACGGATTCTAGTTATACTATTGACGACTTTATTGAAGATTTAAAGAAAAAAGGATACATCCGAGACGAATTGAAAGAGGATGGGACTTCAGGAACAGCGATAACAGCAAAAACAGAACGTGCCATAAGGCAACAAGCTTTAGACCAAATATTTGGTAATCTTAAGCGTTCAGGAAATGGCAATCATAAAACCAAATACTCGGGAAGTGGGGATGAGCAAACAGGGGATTTTAGAGAATATCATTTTGGAGATAGTTTGGAAAGTATTTCTTTAACGGAAAGTTTAAAAAATGCCCAAATAAATAATGGTTCTGAAGAATTTAGATTAACTGAAAATGATCTGGTAGTAGAAGAATCGAAATTCAAAGCCCAAATGAGTACCGTTTTGATGATTGACATCAGCCACAGCATGATTTTATATGGCGAAGATAGAATTACACCTGCCAAAAAAGTAGCCATGGCTTTAGCAGAATTAATCACTACCCGTTATCCAAAGGACACGATTGATATTTTAGTTTTTGGTAACGATGCTTGGCCAATTGCTATCAAAGATTTACCCTATTTAAAAGTGGGACCTTATCATACCAATACGGTTGCAGGTTTACAATTGGCAATGGATATGTTGCGCAGAAAACGAAATACTAACAAACAAATTTTCATGATTACCGATGGGAAACCTAGTTGTGTTCGCGAAAAAAATGGAGAATATTATATGAATAGCAACGGATTAGATGAATACATTGTTGAACAATGTTATAATCAAGCGGCTCAAGCTCGGAAATTGCACATTCCAATAACAACCTTTATGATTGCAAATGATCCTTATTTGCAAAAGTTCGTAAATCGTTTTACGGAAGCCAATCAAGGAAAAGCTTTTTATACAGGCTTAAAAGGATTAGGGGAGATGATTTTTGAAGATTATGAAACCAATAGAAAGAAGAAGATTAAATAAGAGAATAGAAAATAGAGAAAAGAGATTAGAAAGTACGATGAACAAAATAAGAAGTACGAAGTAAAATAGAAAAAAATAACTTTGTGAACTTTGTGTAAAAACTTTGTAAACATCGTGCTCCAAAAAATAAAAAAAATGAAAATAGAAAACATAACATCATTAGCAGAATTAAAAAAGTCGGGATACATTTCAAGAAGTATTAAAGAAGAGTTGAGATATAATCTTCGGGAAAAAATAAAATCAGGACTACCAACTTTTGAAGGTGTCCACGGTTTTGAAAATACGGTGATACCCGAATTAGAGCGTGCCATTTTATCACGTCATAATATCAATTTACTCGGACTTCGTGGTCAGGCTAAAACAAGGCTTGCCCGAAAGATGATTGAACTTTTAGACGAATACATTCCTTTTGTATCTGGTTCAGAGATTAACGATGATCCATTTAACCCCATCTCTCGTTTTGCTAAAGATTTGATCGCAGAAAAAGGAGACGCTACTCCAATTTCTTGGTTGCATAGAAGCGAACGCTTTTCAGAAAAGCTAGCCACTCCAGATGCAACCGTTGCTGATTTAATTGGTGATGTTGACCCGATAAAAGCAGCCAATCTAAAATTGTCTTACGCTGATGATAGAGTAATCCATTTTGGTATGATCCCAAGAGCGAATCGTTGTATTTTTGTTATTAATGAATTACCTGATTTACAGGCTCGAATTCAAGTAGCTTTGTTTAATATTTTGCAGGAAGGCGATATTCAAATTCGTGGTTTTAAGTTACGAATGCCATTGGATATGCAATTTGTATTTACTGCAAATCCAGAAGATTACACCAATCGCGGAAGCATTGTAACTCCTTTGAAAGACAGAATTGGCTCCCAAATCTTAACACATTATCCCGAAAATATTGCTGTGGCTAGAACCATTACGCATCAAGAAGCTAAACTGGATAAACAGCAATCAGAATCCGTACATGTGCCATCATTAGCCAAAGATTTATTAGAGCAAATTGCCTTTGAAGCTAGAGAAAGCGAATATATAGACAACAAAAGCGGTGTTAGTGCCAGAATGACGATTACGGCTTATGAAAATTTATTGAGTACAGCCGAACGTCGTGCATTGAAATCAGGTGCAGATACAACAGCAGTGCGATTATCTGATTTTATGGGTATTATACCAGCCATTACCGGAAAAGTAGAATTAGTCTATGAAGGTGAACAAGAAGGGGCGGCCGTAGTTGCCCAACATTTGATAGGAGATGCTATTCACACTTTCTTTCCGGCTTATTTTCCAAAGATTGAAAAGTTAGAAAAAGATATTGATGCAAGTCCTTACGCTAAAGTTCTAGAATGGTTTTTTACAGAAACCGGTTTTGAATTATTGGACGACACCTCAGATGATGATTATAAAAAGAAATTAGATGCTGTCGTGCCATTAGAAGACTTAATACAAAAATACCAACCGGAAATTCCTTTAGATGACAAATATTTTTTAAAAGAGTTTGTCCTTTGGGGTTTGGTAGAGTACGATAAACTAAGTAAAGATAGAGTAGAAGTGGGCTATCAGTTTAAAGATTTGTATAGTAGTTATATCAATAAATTATAGGTTGAACTAGTTAAGCTTTATTGGATTCACTTCGTGCATCCAGTGAAGCTCCGTAGTAGAAATGAAAAGCTTTTCAATCAAAGATTGAAAAGCTTTTTTTGTTTAAAATTTGATTTTATTAGCAAGCTTAACATCAAATTTTAAACAAAAAAAGCTCTGACTTTCATCAGAGCTTTTCATTCTTAAGTGACCGCGGCTGGATTCAAACCAGCAACCTCTTGAGCCGTAATCAAGTGCGCTATTCAGTTGCGCCACGTGGCCATTTTTGTGAGTGCAAATATAGGTAATTTTTGTAATCGTGCAAATAGTAAATTGAAATTAAATCATTTTTTTTTAAATCTGAAATCAATACTCTAAAATCTAAAATCAACAATCTAATGCTCTTGTCGTGACATAATAGCGCCAACCTATAATGGCCATTTGCCATTTTTTTGCTTTGCTTAAATCTAGTTGTTGCTTGGTAAAACTAGGCAACAGGATTTTATTTACTTTTGCTATTATTTTATATATTTTCATCTATTTTCTTGTTTAATAAGGCGAAAAACCCAAATACCAGAAAGCATACCAAGTAAACCTAGTATGCCCATAACAAACCAGTTTACTTTATAGCCATGATATTCGATGATTTCCATTCCAACTTTAGAGCTTATTATGTGGGCCAAACTAAAACTCATGGTATAAA
>CALQCV020000212.1 GCA_943329165.2 Candidatus Nitrotoga sp. CP45
ATTGGTGGATTAAAACCAGCCATGGGTTGGGACACTGTTGATGAATTGCTTTGCAAATTTTACAATTGGAAAGTGGTCACCGATGAAACGCTAAAAGTAAAACACCTAAAACCAACTGGTGCGAATTACAACAAAACCGCGCGTTACAAACAAGGCGAAGCCTTTTATAGTTTAGGTTACGGATTTTTTATCACTGCTATTGCCTCGTTAAAACTGGCCATGCGAAAAGGGAAACCACTATTATTTCTGGATTATATCAATGGCTTTTGGCAAGCTAAATCGGCAAAAAAAGAACTATTGGTTACAGCAGAACAAGCCAAATTCATTAGGAATTATCGTTGGAAAAAAATGAAGGATAAGTTAATTTGAAGATTTGATGTTTTGAAAATGTAGAATGTAGAATTAAGTCATTTTCAAATTTTCAAATTACTACATTTTCAAATTAATATCACTATTTTTGATAATATTTTTGACTCATGATGCTATTCCGTTATTTATCGCAAATAGGAAAATATTTCCTAATGTGGAAAGAGATTTTTAACAAACCCACAAAGTGGTCGGTCATGAGGACTTTAATCTTCAAAGAAATTGACGATTTAATTATTGACTCCCTGGGAATTGTTTGCTTTATATCTTTCTTCGTTGGTGGTGTCGTTGCTATTCAAACGGCTTTGAATTTGACAAATCCTTTAATTCCAAAATATCTTATCGGTTTTGCCACAAGACAATCAGTAATTTTAGAATTTGCACCTACATTTATCTCCATAATCATGGCGGGAAAAATGGGATCTTTTATTACTTCTAGCATAGGAACAATGCGTGTTACTGAGCAAATTGATGCCTTGGAAGTTATGGGTGTCAACTCTTTAAATTATTTGGTTTTTCCAAAAATGATAGCGCTACTACTCTATCCTTTTGTTATTGGAATTAGTATGTTTCTTGGAATTTTTGGCGGTTGGATAGCTGCTGTTTATGGCGGATTTGCTTCCAGTAACGATTTCATAAATGGTCTTCAACAAGAGTTTATTCCTTTTCATATTGCTTATGCCTTTATTAAAACATTTGCTTTTGCTTTGATTTTGGCCACTATACCTTCTTTTCATGGCTATTATATGAAAGGCGGTGCCCTTGAAGTTGGAAAAGCAAGTACAGTTTCCTTTGTTTGGACTTCGGTAACTATTATCATGGCAAATTATATTTTAACTCAATTACTTTTGACCTAATGATAGAAATAAAAGACATAGAAAAATCTTTTGGAGATTCGAAGGTTTTAAAAGGAATTTCAACCATTTTTGAAACTGGCAAAACCAATTTAATTATTGGTCAAAGTGGTTCTGGAAAAACAGTTTTGCTCAAAAGTTTACTCGGAATTCATACACCGGACAAAGGAACTATTTCTTTTGACGGTAGAATTTATTCCAATTTAACAGCAGATGAAAAAAGAGCATTGCGCACCGAAATTGGAATGGTATTTCAGGGAAGCGCACTTTTTGACAGTATGACTGTAGAGGAAAATGTTGGATTTCCGTTAAAAATGTTTACCACTAAAACGGTAGCTGAAATAAAAGAGCGTGTCGATTTTGTAATTGACAGAGTTGATTTAAAAGAAGCACATCATAAAAAACCTTCTGAGCTTTCGGGTGGAATGCAAAAACGTGTTGCAATTGCCCGTGCCATCGTAAACAATCCAAAGTATCTTTTTTGTGATGAACCAAATTCTGGACTCGATCCAAAAACGGCTATAATTATTGACAACTTAATACATGAAATCACGGTTGAATACAATATTACCACAGTTATCAATACGCACGATATGAACTCCGTGATGGAAATTGGCGAAAAAATTATCTTTCTTAAAAAAGGAATTTTGGCGTGGGAAGGAACCAAAAAAGAAATCTTCAAAACCAACAATGAAGCCATAACCGACTTTGTGTACTCATCGAATCTTTTCAAGAAAATCAGAAAAGCACAAAATAAAGAAGAATAAAAAAGGAGAAAATTTTCTGCTTTTCCTCTTTATAATTTGTTAGCAATTGCCGTTATTCTCTTGATGTCCTGCTCTTTGCTTTTTGGATAAATCATCAATACATTTTCGTTGTCTACAATAATGTAATCATCCAATCCATCTATAACAACGAGTTTTTTTGCTTCGGAACGAATGATGTTATTGGACGCGTTTTCTAAAATCACTGTCGCATTTACGACCGTATTATTATTATCGTCTTTGTCTAATTTATCATGTAACGAACCCCAGGTTCCCAAATCATTCCAGTCGAAAGTGGCTGGCAAAACGTATACATTTTTTGCCTTTTCCATCACGGCATAATCAATCGAAATATTTTCGGCCTTCTCATAATTTGTTTGGATAAATTGCTTTTCGGTATCGGTATTATAGCTTTCAATACCTTGCCGAAATAACCCATTCATTTGTGGTTGAAATGTTGAAAAAGCTTCTGTAATCGATTTTACACTCCAAATAAAAATACCTCCATTCCAAAGAAAATTTCCGGCTTCCAAAAATGCTTTTGCGGTTTCATAATCAGGTTTTTCACGGAACTGATTTACTTTTTTAATCGGATTTATATCAGAATTATCAAATTCGATATAACCAAAACCTGTATTTGGAAACGTTGGCTGAATGCCTAATGTCATCAATGCATTTTCCTTTTGGCAAAAGTCGAAACACTGTTGCAGATTTCTTGAAAATTCGTCTTCGTCTTCAATCCAGTGATCGCTTGGCGCGACAACCATGACTGCATTTGGATTTTGTTTTTGAATTTTTAGCGAAGCATATAAAATACAAGGTGCTGTATTTCGCATGGCCGGTTCTAATAACACTTGCTCCTGTTTTACCATTGGCAGCTGCTCCAATACTAAATGATTGTAACGTTCATTGGTTAGTATCAAAATATTTTCAGATGGAATCAATTTTGATAAACGGCTGAATGTTTTTTGGATCAGAGTATCACCTGAACCTAACATGTCGTGAAACTGTTTTGGGAAATCGGAAGTACTTACTGGCCAAAATCTTGAGCCAACTCCACCTGCCATTAGTATAGCGTAATAATTTTTATTCATTTTTATAAAAAGTATCTAAGCTGCTAAGGTACTAAGTTGCTGTGTTTTTTTAACTATCAACCTGGTAAAATTTCCACCTCAGCGTTTGCGTTAAATAAATACAATCTTCCTGTTTTTACTTCAAGGCATTCATAACGCTTAACGCGTAAGCCTTTCTTTTGAAATATTCTGCCGTTTTTTATTCGAAACATACTGCCGCTTGGCACTTCGTGGATGAAATGAACATCTGGTTTTCTCTCGTCGAATTGTTTTAGGGCAAAAGCCAATCGAGCATCGGTATCACTACTTGCGGTTGGATTTCTAAAATGATTGGCAATCAAAGGCAAAACAGCATGTGGAAATATTTCTGGTCGAATAAACGGAGCCATCAGACGCTGAAACGTAATTTTCCATTCGTTCCCGTGCGGTTTTATAAGCCGTCCATATTTTTCATAAGCAACCAAATGCGAAATTTCATGAATCAGCGTAACTAGAAATCGGTACTTATTCAAGTTGGCATTGACCGTAATTTCGTGTTTCCCTCCAACAGCCCGTCGATAATCTCCATGACGCGTTTGTCGCTCGTTAACGATTTTGAGATGAACATTGTTCTCTTTGATTAATTCAAAGCAAGAATGAACAGAATGTTCTGGCAAGTATTTTGAAAGGACTTCGCTCATATTCTGTTGTCGGTTGTCGGTTGTCGGTTTTCGGCTGTTGGGATTTCCATCAACTATCAACTGTCAACCATCAACTTTTTACGGTGTACTTGATGAAACCTGAATTATTTTTCCGTTATGATATTTATTCCCTGTGAGCGCAAAATTAAAAATATAATCCGCCATTTCCTCGGCAGAAATTGGTGCTTCGTAACCCGGAAAAGCTTCCTGCAACATTTCTGTATTTACAGCACCAATTGC
>CALQCV020000213.1 GCA_943329165.2 Candidatus Nitrotoga sp. CP45
TTACAATTTAGATTTTTAATTAATGTTAGAAAATATAAGCAATTGCTTTCTAAACTAGATTTTGCATTTTATGTAAAAAAGGAAAAAAGGGCTCTTTGTCCTAATGAGATTTTGCCTAATTTACCATTTCAATTATTGACAAATTCTAATTTGAAATTTACAAGTTGTGATTCATTAAAATTATTATTTGTTGGTAAATTGACCTATAAGCCTAATATTGATGGCATTAAATGGTTTCTGAATGAAATTTGGCCCTATTTAAATAATAATTTAAAAAAGGTAGAACTTACAATCGTTTCAAGTGTTCCATGTAATGATGAAGAAATGAATACAATAATCTTGTCTAATAATAATATACAAATTCTGTATAATGTTGATTCAATACAAGAGGTGTATAAAGAGCACAGTGTTATAATAGCACCTATTTTCCAAGGAGGAGGGAGTAGTATTAAAATTGTTGAATCATTAATGATGGGTAGACCCGTTATTACTAGTAAATTTGGATGTAGAGGTTTTGAAAATGCGGTTAGAGAAGGATTTGTTGTACCATGCGATACCAAATTTGATTATTTGAATAGTATCAATACTATGTTTACTATGTCTTATAATATTGTTGAGTTTCAAAATAAAATATATTATTGGTCACAAAATGAATACAATTTAAACAAATGGAGACTTAATTTGCTAAATTCTGTAAAAGCAGTTCATGGAAAATAATACCAACCCTTTTTTTTCTGTAATAGTACCTGCATATAATCGGGCTTTTATTATCGATAGATGTATAAATTCTATTTTAGCACAAGAATATGTAAGTTTTGAAATTATTGTTGTTGATGATGGTAGTACTGACAATACAAAAGAAGTAGTATGTCAATATATGGATTCTCGTATTTATTATTTTTTTCAAGAAAATAGTGGTGTAAGTGTTGCAAGGAATAAAGGAAGTAAATTAGCTAAAGGAGATTATCTTGTTTTTTTAGATAGTGATGATTATGTAAATGACATTTGGTTAAAAGATTTTTTTACTGTACTACAAAAAAACTTAACCGATGTTGTAATTTGTAGAAGTAAAATAACTGAGGATTTTAAAAATGATTCAAGTTCTTTTTTAGCCGGAACATTCGCAATAAATAAAAATGTATTTTATGATATTGGAATGTATGATGAAAAATTGAAATTTGGTGAAAATACCGAATTAAATTGGAGAATCAATTTTAATAATTGCCGAATTAAGACTATAGAAAATAGTAATGTAACATATGATGTTACTTATAGTGAAGGTGGGTCAAATAGTAAAAATAAAGTAGATTTTTTTTATTATGTTATTGAAAAACATAAAGAGATTATTCAAAAAAAAAAGAAAATGGGGTCAATTATTATATCAAATTGCGGGTGTAAATTGTTTTCAACTAGGAAGAAAAAAAGAAGGAAGGAAATTAATATGGTTGGGGTATTTTAAAAAGCCTTTACATATAAAATCTTTAGGAAGAGCATTTTATTATTCTTTTAAAAAATAAATCTCAAAAGTAATATAAGTAAATATGTTAAATGATAATTTTAAAATTGCTGTAGTTATAGTAACATTTAATAGATGTGACGAACTTGTAAAAACGATTAGTGCAATTCGAAATCAAGGTATTTTGGAAAATGATATCATTGTAATAAATAATAATAGTAGTGATAATACCAAAAACATTCTCGATAGTAATTTTAAAAATATACAATCAATACATTTAAATGAAAATATTGCATCAGCAGGAGGTTTTTCAAAAGGAATGCAAACAGCTTATGAAAAAGGGTATGATTGGGTTTGGCTATTTAATGATGATTCAAGACCAGTAGAAGGTTCTTTGAAATCAATACTTGAATACCTTAATTCTGATAAAATTGAAATAGGATTATTAAAGATAGCGAATAAAGATGAAAATAATAAAGCAGTTCTGTTGTATTGGAATGGAGTTAGAAAACCAGTTTCTGTAGATGTGAGTAATGAAATCGTACAAACTGATTTAATAACTTTTGATGGCTGTATTATTTCAAAAAAAACAATTGAAAAAATCGGATATTGTGATCCATTATATTTTATGGGCACCTATGAATTTGATTATTGTTTAAAGGCGAAAGATGCTGGTATTGGTGTGTATACCTTGCCCAATGGATTAATTGAAGACGGTAAATTGGGTGGAAAAAATGGGACTCCTCCTTGGCGACAATATTATAATACCCGAAATCACTTATGGCTTGCATTAGACCGGAAGTCTTTTGTCATATTTAAAGGTTGGTTAATACGAGAAATAAAATACACTTTAAGTATTATATTGAGTGGAGATAAAAAGATTATTCGATTAGTGTTTAAATTGAGAGCTATTAGAGATGCTTTTTTAAACAAAAGAGGTAAAAGATATGACCCCATAAAATATAAGTAATTTATTAATTTCATGTCATGAAAATATTTAAATATTTAGATTATATCACAGAATTAATTTACAGAAAATTGGTGCGTTTTCGATTAAAGAAAAAAACATTTTCTATTATATCAAATGATTGTTGGGGTGGAAGTGTTTATTTAGATTTAGGTATACCTTATACATCACCTACAGTTAATTTATTTATTTATTCATCTTGTTATATTAAATTTATTAAAGATTTGGAAAAATATATTTCGTTAGATATAGTATTTGTTGATAAATCAAAGTATGATGTTTCAAATGAAAATAGAAATAAAAAGAATTATCCAATTGGCATGTTGGATGATATAGAAATTCATTTTTTGCATTCGAAAGATAATATAGATGCTCAAATGAAATGGAACATTAGAAAGGAACGTATTGATTTTAATAATTTATTTTTTAAGTTTTCGGATTCTCACATGATTGATTCAAAAGATCTTTTAGAATTTGAAAAATTACCTTTTAAAAATAAAGTCATTTTTGTTTCAAAAAAATATGATGGTTTGAATAAATATGTTTTATTAAATTTTTTCAAAAAACACGGTAAAGTTTCAGACCCATTTAAATATGTATGGATTTACAGATTGCATTTTGATTTTGTGAAATGGATAAATAAGTCGTAGAAGCTATCAAATGTGCAATAGAATAGTTTCAAATAAATAATTTTAATTAGATATACCATTATAATGGATGTTGAATTTGAAGAAAAATTAGATTTTAAAGTATCGGTAATTATACCTGTTTATAATGCTGAATTATATATTGAACAAGCTGTTGCATCTGCAGTAGATCTTGCTGAAGTAGGAGAAATCATTTTAATTGAAGACGGCTCAAAAGACAACTCTCTTCAAATATGTAAAGAGTTAGTTGTTCGTTTCGATAAAATAAAATTATTAACTCACGAAAATAATGAAAATAAAGGTGCTTCTGAAAGTAGGAATTTAGGAATAAGAAGTGCTATATTTCCTTTTGTGTCTTTTTTAGATGCAGATGATGTTTATGATGTTTCAAGATTTCGTAAAGATAAATCAATACTTGCCACCAACAATACTATTGATGGTGTATATTCTGCTGTTGGATATTTAGATGAAGAAGATGGAAAAATGTTTTATTTACGAAAAGTAATTTCACCTAACGAATTATTTCATTTTTTATTGATAGGAACCTACGGGCATTTTCATACCAATGGAATTACTTTGAGAAAATCTGTTTTTGATGATGTAGGGTATTTTTCCTCCCAATTAATTCTTCATCAAGATAGTGAAATGTGGTTGAGAATCGCATTAAAAAAGAAATTGATAAGTGGGGATTTAAAAAATCCTGTGGCATTGATTAGAAGACATGAGGGTAATAGGATATGGAAAGGTCAAAATTATAGCACCAAATACTTATTATATGTGACATTTTATAATTGGGTATTAAATGAAAACATATCGAAATATGATCTTTTCTTATTGTTAAGAAGGATTTCAATTTATGAATCTAAAAAAAATAATAAACTGTATTACTTTATAGTTATAAAA
>CALQCV020000214.1 GCA_943329165.2 Candidatus Nitrotoga sp. CP45
ACATTTCTACTCATTAATTTTTCGCCAAACGCTTTCAGAATTGCTTTTTTATCAGTCCCAATATCCATTTTTTCTAAAGTTTCAAATGCTTTGAAAGTATAGTTTTGAATGGCTTTATGTGTGGCCTCTGATGCGCCAGTTTGATTGAATATTTCCTTTACCAAATTGATTTTATCCGAATTATCGCTTGGTTGAATAGAAAACAAATGCAGTAATTGTTCTTTCTCATTTGCTGTTGCAAATTCCATGGCTTTGAGATACAAATAGGTTTTTTTGTTTTCGATGATATCGCCGCCAACTTGTTTTCCGAAGGTTTCGGGATTTCCAAAAGCATCTAAATAATCATCTTGTAATTGGAATGCAATTCCTAAATTCAGACCAAAATCATAAATAGCATTTGCATTTTCTGCTGAAGTTTCTGCGACAATAGCTCCCATTTTCATAGAAGCACCGACTAAAACTGCGGTTTTGCATTCAATCATTTTCAAATATTCAGCAATCGTAACATCATCACGTGTTTCAAAATCGACGTCGTATTGTTGTCCTTCGCAAACTTCTAAAGCTGTTTTGCTGAACAGTTTGGCTAATTTTCTGAAAATTATTGGCTCGTATTCTTCAAAATATTGATAGGCTAAAATCAACATGGCATCACCCGAAAGAATTCCCGTATTGACATTCCATTTTTCGTGAACGGTTTCATTTCCTCTTCGCAATGGTGCGTCATCCATAATATCATCATGGACTAAAGAAAAATTATGAAAAACCTCAACCGCTGTTGCTGCTGACAATGCCTTTTCGCAATCGGCATCAAAAACTTCGGTACTCATTAATGTTAAAACCGGACGTAATTTTTTCCCGCCAAGCGAAAGAATATACCGAATAGGTTCGTATAGATTTTTGGGCTCCTGCTTTAAAGCTAATGATTTAAAATGTGCTGTGACTATGTCTTGATAATATGAAATAGCGTGCATGTCTTTTTTTTGGCTAAAGTAATTCAAATATTACTTTTAATCAAATGCGAATGAAATGTTAAATAATTGTAAAAACTTTGGAAACTATTTTTGTGTCAAAAGTTTCCGTTATATCTTTGCAAAAGATTGTAGATGATAATGGAAAATAAAATAATAGAAAAAGCTGCAGAAATGTATCTAACACTTGGCTTTAAAAGTGTTACGATGGATGATATTGCATCAGAAATGGGAATTTCAAAAAAGACGATTTATCATCATTTTGAAAACAAAAATGATTTGGTAGAAGCGGTTACCTTATATCTTTTTGAAACTATTTCATGCGGAATTGACGAAATAATGACATTAGATAAAAATCCAATTGAAGAACTTTTTGTGATCAAGGATTTTGTAATGAAAAATTTGAAAAACGAAAGCACTTCACCGATCTATCAATTACAGAAATATTATCCTCAAATTCATAAGACACTGATGTCACGTCAATTTGAAAAAATGGGAGAATGTGTAATAGAAAATCTCAGAAAAGGAATTGAACAAAAATTGTTTAGAAATGACATTAATCTTGAATTAATTGGTCGTTTCTATTTTTCCGGAATGACCAGCATCAAAGATGCCGAACTTTTCAATCCTATTCAATTCAGTACAATAATAGTTCAAAAAACCTATTTAGAATATCATTTACGTGGCATTGCAACTGAAAAAGGCATAGCCTTTTTAGAACAAATACTTAAAAAAAATAATCAATAATCATCAATCCATGAAAAACAAATTAGTTCTATCCCTCCTAATGCTTGGAAGTGTATTACAAGCGCAGGACAAAAGAGAAACATTTTCTTTTAGCCTGCAACAAGCTATTGAACATGCCCTGGAACACAATTATTCGGCCATTAATGCCAATCGGGATATTGCTTCGGCCAAACAGAAAAAATGGGAAACTACTGCATCAGGTTTGCCTCAAATAAGTGGTAGTGCCAGTTATCTAAATAATTTTGATTTTACCCTTCAAGGAATTTCGGGAAATGCTTTCAATCCTGGTGGTAACCCTGACGCTATTAGTTTGGTAGCCTTTGGCACAAAACAATCAATGAATTCTGGTTTGACTTTGAGTCAATTAATTTTTGACGGCTCATATATAGTGGCGCTTCAGGCCTCTAAAACGTATTTAAAATACTTTGAAAATGCCAAGCAAAAAACCAATACCGAAATTAAGGAATTGGTAATCAATGCTTATGGTAATGTTTTGTTGGCCGAAGAAAGTGTAGCTATTCTCGAAAAAAACAAAGCTACACTATCTAAAACTTTGGGCGATACACAGGAAACTTATAAAAACGGTTTGATTGAAGAAGAGAACGTTGAACAATTACAAATTACGTTAGCCTCTATTAACAGTAACCTTAGTAATACCAAAAGATTGCAAGATGTTGCTATGAAAATGCTCAAGTTCACTTTAGGAATAGACATTAACGACGATTTGAAGCTGACAGATAAATTAGATACACTTTCGGTATCCAAATTGGATTTAGCGTTTAGTCAAGGTGAATTTGTGGTGACCAACAACATCAATTATCAAATGGCAACGAACTTTACTGAACAACGTTCGTTAGAATTGAAGCTGGAAAAAAGCAAAGCCTTACCTTCTCTTGGTGCTGCGTTCAACTTTGGTTATAATTCATTTTCTAATGATTTTTCATTTGCAGATAGAGACCAAAAATGGAACAAATTCTCAAATCTTGGCGTGAGTTTAAAAGTGCCAATTTTTAGCAGTTTTGGAAGACAGGCAAAAACACAACAAGCAAAAATTGCATTGGATCAAGCGAAAACACAACTTACCCAAACCGAACAACAGTTAAAATTAGAATACGAAAAAGCCAAAAGCGAATTTGACTTCAGCATTGAAGAATATGCAACTTCAAAAAGCAACCTCAGCCTAGCCGAGCGTATCGAAAGAAAACAACAAATTAAGTTTACAGAAGGTTTATCATCAAGCTTTGACTTTAGTGAAGCACAAAGACAATTATATACCACACAACAAAATTATTTACAATCGATGGTGAACATCATCAATAAAAAAGCTGCTTTAGAAAAAATAATAAACAAAAACTAATCTTATACAAATGAAGAAATTACTATACTTGTCCGCATTATCAATCGTTCTTCTTTCGTGCACAAATGCATCGAAAACAGAAAACATTGACGATTTAATCAATACAAAAAACGTTAAAGCATTAAACGAAAAGAAAACAGCTCTTCAGGCTGATATTGCCAAAATTGAAACCGCTTTAGCGACTTTAGACGTTAAAAAAGAAGAAGCTTTGGTTTCTATTTTAACAGTAAAAGATACTGTTTTCAATCACTACCTTGACATTCAGGGGAATGTGAATACCAAAGAAAATATATTAGTGCAACCAGAATTTAGCGGGACATTGACTTCGCTTACCGTTAAAGCTGGTGACCGAGTTTCAAAAGGACAAATTCTGGGTCGAGTTGATGACGCTGGAATGAGTTCACAATTGGCAAGTGCCCAAAATCAATACAGTTTAGCCAAAACGACTTTCGAAAGACAAAAAAATCTTTGGGACAAAAAAATTGGTTCTGAAATCCAGTACTTGCAAGCACAAACTCAGATGGTTTCGGCTCAAAAAGCAGTTGCCCAAATAAACGCACAATTATCTAAAACAGTTATTCGTGCTCCATTTTCAGGAACAATTGATGAAGTTTTTGCAGAAAAAGGTCAAGTAGTAGCACCAAGTGCAACCGGTTTGATGCGTATTGTAAACTTAGGGAATATGTATGTTTCCACTTCAATTCCTGAAACCTATATCGGAAAATTGAAACTTGGGGATTTGGTTGATGTTTATTTAACCTCACTTGGAAAAACATATAAAGGAAAAGTACGTCAAATAGCAAACTTTATCAACCCAAACAACAGAACTTTTGGCATAGAAGTTAGCGTTCCAAATCCGGAAAACTTGTTGCGCCCAAACCAAGT
>CALQCV020000215.1 GCA_943329165.2 Candidatus Nitrotoga sp. CP45
AAACGTGTTAACAATTTTCATAAAAACTATGTTTCTGTGTGGTTAAAAAATAAAAAAACTATAAAATGTGCCAATTGCTTCGCCAGTTCGCTTCGCTCGGGTGAAAAATCATTAGGCACATTTTTTTATATTTAGCGTATGAGTTTTTGGGTAAAAACAAATTATGTTATCAAAAGGATTTTTCCAAATTATGTTTGGGACATTCCTAATCGTGAAAACAAAATATACCTAACCTTTGATGATGGTCCAACACCGGAAATCACTGAATGGACATTAGAACAACTAAAAAAACACGATGCCAAAGCCACTTTCTTCTGTATTGGAAACAACATCGAAAAGCATCCTGATATTTTTCAGAAAATCATTGACGACAATCATGCTGTCGGAAATCATACTTTTAATCACTTAAAGGGATGGGAAACAGACACTAATGAATATGTAGAGAATACGAGAAGGTGTTCCTTATTGATGAGGGAAAAGGGAAAAGGGATAAGCGATAAGGGAGCTGCTTTTGAGCTGTTCAGGCCACCTTATGGGAAAATCAAAACATCGCAATCAAGAACTTTGCGCCGATTGGGTTACAAAATAATAATGTGGGATGTTTTGAGTAGGGATTTTGATAAAACTATAACTCCTGAAAAATGTTTGGATAATGTTTTGCAGCATATTGAAAGCGGTAGCATTATCGTTTTTCACGACAGCGTAAAAGCAGCCCAAAACCTAAAGTATGTTTTGCCTAAAACCTTAACATTTCTAAAAGAAAAAGGATTTGTTTGTGCGAAAATTGATTAAAGCTGCTCCTGAACCAACCCAATAATAGTATTGGCATCCAATTCGCCTGATTGTCTCCAAACCATTTGACCTTCTTTGTAAATCATCAGTGTTGGCAATCCTTTGATGCGAAGTGCATCAGCCAATTCCTGATTTTTATCTACATCAATTTTTATCACTTTTGCTCTATCACCAAGCGCAGCTGCGACATCACGGATAACCGGATGCATAGAAACTGAAGATTCGTTCCATTCTGTGTAAAAGTCAATTAACACAGGTACTTGAGCATTGATTAATTCTCCAAATTTTGACATAAAACCAAAATATTTTTAATTCTTTTTATAGCTTAAAAGAAATACTAAAGCACAAATGTAGCATTTTTAACTAATTATGCTACTTTTTCCCCTTTTTTTAGTTCAAAAACAGTTATTTCGGGCATAATACCTACTCGCCCTGGATACGCATGAAATCCAAAACCGCGGTTAACATATACGTATCTTCCAAATTCTTCATACAATCCTGCCCATTGTTTGTATAAGTACTTTGCCAGGCTCCACTTAAAATAACCAGGAATTTCTATTCCAAATTGCATCCCGTGTGTGTGCCCCGAAAGTGTTAGTTGGATGTTTTTTGGATGTTTTTTTACAATATATTCCCAATGACTCGGATCGTGGCTCATTAAGATTTTAAAATCGGCTTCCGTTAAATTTTCAGAAGCTTTATTTATATCGCCATATTCACCAAAATGTTTTCCCCAGTTTTCAACACCAATCAAAGCAATTTCATCATCCCCTTTTTTAATTTTAACGTTTTCATTTAACATCAGTTTAAAATCGATTTGACGGTGTAAATCTTTTATGGCTACAAAATTATCGGCCTTGGCTTTTTCTGATTTCCAATCTAAATAGGCACCGTAATCATGGTTTCCCAGAACAGAATATTTACCGTGTTCAAATTTCTTTAATCCATTAAAAATTTCAATCCACGGATGCATTTCATCTGCTTTGGCATTGACAATATCTCCGGTAAACAATAACAAATCGGATTCTTGCTCATTAATTAAATCTATGGCATATCTTATTTTATTTTCATCATCAAAACTACCACTATGAATATCGGAAATTTGAGTGATTTTAAAACCGTCGAAGGCATCGGGTAAATCCTTGAAAAACAAGGCTTGTCGTATTACTTTGTAATTATATTTTCCAATTGTCATCCCGTAAATCAAGGAAATAAACGGAACCGCTGCCAATCCGAGCGCGACCTGACTAACAAATTTCCTTCTTTCCGGCAAAAAACTATCCGAATTGTGTCCCATAAAATGAGTAACTGTTCCCATTAAAAATCGGAAAACATCTTCCAAAAGCATCACAAATGTCAACACTATTTTTGGAAGCAAGACTAAAAGTAACAATCCTAAAGTAATCAAAGTCGTCTTGGTTTGCCCAACACTTCTATCAAACTTTAGTAATTCATAGGTAATAAATACTATTGCTGCGAGTGAAATTATGGCATAACTAATCAAAATCCATTTAGATTTAGTAACTGTTTTTATGGCTTGAAAAGCATACAGCTCAACTATGGCTATGATTATGAAAAGAATTAGAAAGCGAAAAACCATCTTTAATTTTTTAACAAATTAACAAAGAAAGATAATGCTACTGATGTTATTAAATCTTTTTTAACATTGATTTAATTTCTGTTGAAAAACAATCGGTCATTTTTGAAACTTTAGCTATTTTTACAACTTGATCCAAATTTATTTTGGACTCTAATCCTATTTAAATTATGTCACAAAAACGCCTTTTCCTTCTTGATGCTTACGCCTTAATTTTTCGCGGCTATTATGCTTTTATAAAAAATCCCCGTATCAATTCAAAAGGAATGGATACCTCTGCCATTATGGGATTCATGAACGCCTTAATGGATGTCATCAAACGTGAAAAACCGGATCATTTGGCGGTTGCTTTTGACAAAGGTGGAAGTGATTATCGATATGAAATGTATAAAGAATATAAGGCGCATCGCGATGAAACTCCGGAAGCTATCAAAATTGCCGTTCCGTATATTCAGGAATTATTAAAAGCGATGCATATTCCGATTATCGAAAAAGCCGGTTTTGAAGCCGATGATTTGATTGGAACCTTGGCCAAACAAGCTGAAAAAGAAAATTATCAGGTTTTTATGGTCACGCCTGATAAGGATTTTGCACAATTGGTTTCTGAAAATATTTTTATGTACAAACCCGCCAGAATGGGCAACGACATCGAAATTTGGGGAATTCCGGAGGTCTTAGCAAAATTCGAAATTGAACATCCGGAACAAGTAATTGACTACCTTGGAATGATGGGTGATTCTGCCGATAATATTCCCGGTTTTCCTGGAGTTGGTGAAGTTACAGCCAAAAAATTATTAAAAGAATTCGGTTCAATGGAAAATCTTTTGGCCAATACCGATAAGCTGAAAGGCGCGCTGAAAGACAAAATTGAAGCCAATGCCGAACTCGGAATTTTATCTAAAAAGTTAGCCCGGATTCTATTGGATTGCCCGGTGACTTTTGATGCTGCCGATTATGAACTTTCAAAACCCGATGTGGAAAAAACAGATGCTTTGTTTATGGAATTAGAATTCCGTCAAATGAAAGCACAATTCGACAAATGGTTCGGCACCGGAAAAGAATTTGATGAAATTGAAACCAACGGAAGCATCACCCCAACCCTCTCCAATGGAGAGGGAGAAAATACGTTGAAAAAAACTCTAGCTAAAAAATCAAACGAAAATCAGTTTGATTTATTTGGTTTTTCAGATGATGAAAGCGACGAACCAAAACCGCATTCTTATTATGCAACTTTGGAATCTACCGAACATTTATACCAAGTTGTTCAAGGTGATTTAGGTACAAAATTATTTTTGCAAAATTTAATGAATCAAACTTCGGTGTGTTTCGATACCGAAACTACAGGAGTTGATGCTTTGAATGCCGAACTAGTTGGAATGTCTTTTTCGTTTGAAAAAGGAAAAGCATTTTATGTTCCTGTTTCTGAAAATAGAGACGAAGCTCAAGCTTTGGTTGAAAAATTCAAACCCTTTTTCGAAAGTGAAACCATAGAAAAGATTGGGCAAAACGTCAAATACGATTTGAAAGTGTTGTCAAAATACGGAATTCACATCAAAGGAAAAT
>CALQCV020000216.1 GCA_943329165.2 Candidatus Nitrotoga sp. CP45
ATGAAATTATAATAAGTCACATTTCCGTCTTGAGTTGTTTTTTGTTGTGGTTCAATTATTCCTTTGATGAAAAGTACTTTTCCGTTAAATGATTGAATTTTATTTATTAGTTTTTCTTCCAAAAAAGTACGCTGTGGTTCCGGTCCTGAAAGTATAACCAGCAAATCGTATTTAATTGGCAACTCTCTTTTCTCTAATCTGCTTAACGGACCAAGATATTTTAAACTTAGCGAACTATTTTTTAAATGCCCAAGTTTACCGGTAAGGTTAGGGCTTTCTTTTATATCCGGAATCCAGCATTCTGTAAATTTTTTGATAAAATGTTGGTGCAACTTACTCGAAATCCAAGTGGTTTTCCCCGACAAAACATTGAGTTGATGTGTCATAAAAATGCTAGGAATCTTTTTGCTGTAAACGCCCAAACGATTATCCGAAATTATACCTTGTATAGTAAATTCAGTAATCCATTTTTTGACAATTTTCTTTTCTGCAAAAATTGCTTCAATCATTTTAGGGCTATTCTTTATTAACCTCCATTTGAAATCGGCTCCGTTTTTGGCATATTCAATTTTATAAGAAGGCAATTCCAGCGATTGCAAATGTGGAAATTCTTTTTGAAGCAGTTGCAAAGCCGCACCATCGGAAGCAATAATAGGAGTAAAACCATTTTTCTCTAACTCACGAATGATAGGAATACAGCGTGTAGCATGACCTAAGCCCCAATTTAACGGAGCAACAAGAATATTTTTTGTAGAATTTTTCAAGTGGGGAAATTACGGATTTAACTTTGCAAAGTAAAAAAGATTTTGGATAGTTTATATTTCCTTAATTTTACCAAAAAATTAAGTTTGTGGGAAGTAAAAATAAATTAAAGCGGTTTAAAGAAAACGAAACTTTTGAAAATGTTTTTCAACCAACAAGAGAAGAAGTTGTAGGCGGAGAATTTCCACTAAAAGGCAAATGGAATTCCGATTTTTTTAAAAATGACAATCCAATAATTATTGAACTAGGGTGTGGTAAAGGCGAATATTCTGTCGGTTTGGCCGAACGCTATCCAGATAAAAATTTTGTGGGTATAGATATAAAAGGTGCGCGTTTCTGGCGTGGCGCTAAAACAGCTGTTGATGGCGGAATGCACAATGTGGCTTTTGTTCGCACACAAATTGAACTGATCAATTTCATTTTTACAGAAAAGGAAGTCGATGAAATCTGGATTACGTTCCCTGATCCTCAAATCAAATACAAACGCACCAAACACCGAATGACCAATTCAGAATTCTTGCAGTTATACAAAAAAATCCTAAAACCAAACGGCGTGGTTAACCTCAAAACCGATAGCGAGTTCATGCACGGTTACACGCTTGGATTGTTGCATGGTGAAGGGCATGAAGTGTTATATGCTAACCACAATGTGTACAAAAATGAAGGTGCGCCGGAAGTGGTAACGGCTATTCAAACTTTTTACGAAAATCAATATTTGGAAATCAATAAATCAATTACGTATATTCGTTTCAAAATCAACTAAACCACTATGGACTTGAAGTCCATAGGTTTGGTTGGCAGACTAAAAGTCTGCTAAATTTGTAAAACTTAATTTATCAACACAGATTACACAAATTAGCACAAATTAATTTGTGAAAATTTGTGTAATTTGTGTCAAACTTTTTAGAAGCTGAAAGCAAAATGCACTAAAGTGCATAGTTTTAACTATTTTTGAGATCAATAAATGCTGTTTTTTTTACCACTTGTTTTAGGTTTTTGCATTGCTTTTTTTGCGGTTATTCTTCCGGGTTTAATCAATATGACAGCAGCGAAAATCAGTACTCAGGAAGGTAAAAATGAAGCTATAAGTTTTGCTGTTGGGGCATCTGTGATTATATTTTTTCAAACATTCATTGCTGTATTATTTGCTCGATTTATTAGTATTCATCAGGAAATTGTTTCCACACTACAAGAAATTGGCGTTTTTGTTTTTTTATTATTAAGTATCTATTTTTTCTGGATAGCTAAAAAGCCACAGAAAATCAAAACCGATAGCAAAGTCAAAGGAAAATCGAACCGTTTCCTTTTGGGGATGTTGCTGTCAACTTTGAATTTATTACCCATGCCATTTTATGTTTTTGCGAGCATGAGTTTGGCGTCTTCAGGCTATTTTAGTTTTGATAAAATTCCAGTTGCTGAATTTGTAATTGGAGTTGTCAGTGGCTCGTTTGCAGTTTTTTACATTTACATTGTTGCGTTTAAAATAATTGAAAAGAAAACAGAATTTCTTATGCAAAATATCAACAACATCATAGGTTCGGTAACTACATTTATGGCGGTTGTAACACTTTTTAAATTGCTGTGTAAATAATGGAAGCTAATTTTTTTGAACGAGTTTATGCAATCGCGCGCAAAATTCCGGAAGGAAAAGTAACCTCTTATGGCGCTATCGCCAAAGCATTAGGAACAACTCGTTCCGCACGAATGGTAGGCTGGGCAATGAATGCCTCTCACAATAGGGAAGACGTTCCTGCGCATAGAGTAGTAAACAGGAAAGGGTTGCTTTCAGGGAAACATCATTTTGATGGAACCAATTTGATGCAACAATTATTGGAAAACGAAGGCATCAAAGTAATTGACAACCAAATAGTAGATTTTGAAAAGCACTTATGGATTCCAAAAGTAGAATTATAAAACAATCCAAAACATTTCCCTTTTCCCTTTTCCCTTTTAACTATTTTCAAACTATCTTTGCAATCTGTATTCAGTCTTAATAAATGACTGTAACTTGTTAACAGTAAGAAAAAAATGAAATTAGATAGAAAAGAAATCCTTGCAGCATTGGAAACTATTACCATTGCAGGCGAAGGAAAAAATATGGTGGAAAGTGGTGCGGTAAAAAACGTATTAATCTTTGGCAATGAAGTAACTGTAGATTTACTGATTTCAACACCGGCGATGCACATAAAAAAACGTGCAGAAGACGATATCAAAAAACTAATCCACGAAAAGTTTTCACCAGATGCCGAGGTGAAGGTAAATATCAAGGTAGAAGCTCAAGCCAATCCAAATGAAATAAAAGGAAAAGCAATTCCAGGAATCAGCAATATTATCGCTGTAGCTTCAGGAAAAGGAGGCGTTGGAAAATCTACAGTTACCGCAAACTTAGCAGTTACTTTAGCCAAAATGGGTTTCAAAGTTGGGATTTTGGATGCAGATATTTACGGACCAAGCATGCCCATCATGTTTGACGTGGAGAATGAAAAACCAATTTCGGTTACCGTTGATGGCAAATCAAAAATGAAACCAGTAGAAAGTTACGAGATAAAAATTCTTTCCATCGGATTCTTTACTGCGCCAAGTCAAGCTGTTATCTGGCGTGGACCAATGGCGTCCAAAGCATTGAACCAAATGATTTTTGACGCCGATTGGGGACAATTAGATTTTATGTTAATCGATTTACCACCAGGAACAGGAGATATTCATTTGTCAATCATGCAATCGTTACCAATTACGGGCGCTGTTATAGTGAGTACACCACAAGCCGTCGCTTTAGCCGATGCCAAAAAAGGAGTTTCGATGTTTTTGTCAGACAGCATCAACGTTCCAGTTTTAGGAATTATTGAAAACATGGCGTATTTCACTCCAGAAGAACTGCCAAACAATAAATATTACATCTTCGGGAAAGAAGGTGCCAAAAACCTCGCAGAAGATTTACAAGTGCCATTTTTAGGTGAAGTTCCATTGGTGCAAAGCATTCGTGAGGCCGGAGATTACGGTCGCCCAGCAGCATTGCAAACCGCATCGGTAATTGAAAGAGTTTTTGAAGAAATTACACGAAATGTAGTTCAGGAAACAGTAAATAGAAACGAAAGTTTGCCACCAACCGAAGCTATCAAAATAACAACAATGGCTGGTTGCTCAGCCGTAAAAAAATAGTATTCAGTTTACAGTGACAGTCTA
>CALQCV020000217.1 GCA_943329165.2 Candidatus Nitrotoga sp. CP45
ACAAGCTTTTGCCGGAGTTATTGGTCCACTGGTGGAAGTTCCGGCACTAATTATATTGGTTAATGTTGCCTTTTGGTTGCGAAAAAAATATTTTAAAGCATAAAAAAAGTCCTGAGTAATCAGGACTTTTTCTTTTTTATATAGTGCAAAGCTTTTTTTGCCACGGATTCACAGATTTTATTCAAACTCTTAAAAGAATCAGTGCTAATCTGTCTAATCCGTTTAATCTGTGGCCAAACTTTTTACACGTGCAACGCTCTGTTATCAGTAGCCGCTAATGCTGCTTCTTTCATTGCCTCAGCGAATGTTGGATGTGCATGCGACATTCTCGAAATATCTTCAGCAGATGCTCTGAATTCCATGGCAGTCACCGCTTCGGCAATCAAATCGGCACACCGCGCGCCAATCATGTGAACCCCTAATACTTCATCGGTTTTGGCATCAGCTAGTATTTTTACAAATCCATCTAAATCACCACCGGCACGAGCTCTGCCTAATGCTTTGAAAGGGAAACTTCCCGCTTTGTAGACAACACCAGCTTCTTTTAGTTGCTCTTCTGTTTTGCCAACGGCAGCCACTTCCGGCCAAGTATAAACTACACCTGGAATTAAATTATAATCGATATGTGGCTTTTGTCCCGCTATGATTTCGGCAACCATGGTTCCTTCTTCTTCGGCTTTGTGTGCCAACATAGCACCGCGAACAACATCTCCAATGGCATAAATGTTAGGAACATTCGTTTGTAAATGATCGTTGACTTCAATCATGCCGCGTTCGGTTACTTTCACTCCGGCTTTATCAACAGCAAGTCCATCTGTGTATGGGCGACGACCAACAGCTACTAAGCAATAATCGCCTTCAAAAGTTACGGTATTTCCTTTAGCATCATCAGCTTGAACAGCTACAGTTGCACCTTTTCGGGTTACTTCTTTTACTTTATGAGAAGTATAAAATTTCATACCTTGTTTTTTCAATACTTTGGTCAATTCTTTAGACAAACCAGCATCCATTCCCGGAATGATTCTATCCAAAAATTCGACTACAGATACTTGCGCTCCCAGTCTTAAATATACTTGCCCCAACTCAATTCCGATAACACCACCACCAATAATAATTAAGTGTTTGGGTACTTCTGGTAATTTCAAGGCTTCTGTTGACGTGATGATTCTTTCTTTATCCAATTTGATAAAAGGTAAAGAAGATGGTTTTGAGCCAGTAGCAATAATAATATTTTTACCTTCGATTACTTCTGAGGTACCGTCAGCTTTAGTGACTTTAATTTTGGTATTGCTTTCAAAAGAACCCAATCCTTCGAAAACGGTAATTTTATTTTTATCCATTAGGAATTTAACCCCACCCGATGTTTGATCTACCACCGCTTGCTTGCGAGCAATCATTTTTTCTAAATTCACTTTTATCTGACCAGAAACTTCAATTCCGTGGTCGGCAAAATGTTGTAATTCTTCATAATGATGTGAGGAAGCTAATAATGCTTTTGAAGGAATACAACCTACATTAAGGCAAGTGCCACCGAGTGTGGAATATTTTTCGATGATGGCGGTTTTGAAACCTAATTGGGCACATCGAATAGCTGAAACATACCCGCCTGGACCAGAACCTATAATGACTACGTCAAATGAACTCATAATTATGTGTTTATTGTTTGGATTTTATTTTTTGCGTCACAAAATTACAGTTTTTATTTGACTTTTTATTAAACATTGAATCATAAAAAAATGAAATTTATAGGATAAATTCTAGCTTTATTTTTAGTTCATAAGTATAAGAATACAAGAATAAAAAAGTTACATTTTTTTAATGTTAAAATATTGAAAATCAGCAAATTTTTGATTTGATTTTTTTAAATTTGATCTAGAATATTAGAAGAAATTGTTTTGAATGAACAATGAACAAAATGTCTAAAGGGGAGAAGCTTTAACAGTAAAAGTATCCCTCTGATATGCAATTGTTACTGTAGTTTACAATTACCGTTAAGTAGAAATTTTTTCCTTTTGCAGTTGGTAGAAAACCAATAAATTAAAATAATCAAAACAGTAAACTGAGCTGTTTAAAGCAAAAGTGGGTAAATCGTAAAAAAAGTTAGATTGTGTAGAAATCCGTTAGAGAGTATTCTTTAACGGATTTTTTTGCTTACTTTTTATTTAAATTAACCCGTTGGGTGAAATTATTTTAAGTAAAATAAATTGAACAAATGTTGGTCAAGATACTGAAATTCAGTATCTTGAAGTCGCCAAACAACCAACATTTATGACAAATATAGTTAAAAATTATTTTAGAGTTTTAGAAGTTTTAAGTTCTTTGAATTTTGAGTTAGAGTTCAAATCAGGAATTGGTAGAAAGCCAAAAATGACTGATTTAGAGGTGGTTGCATTGAGTTTCACAGCTGAATTTATGTCTATTGATAGTGAAAATTCACTTTTCAAACAGATTTCTCTAAGTGAAATTCCAAATTTAATTGAGCGAAGTCAGTTTAATAAAAGACGAAAAAGTCTATTTTTATTTTCAGAACAAATTAGAACAAAATTAGCGTCTAAATTCCTGCGTTATGAAGATTACTTTATTGTCGACAGCATGCCTTTAGAGATTTGTAAATTTTCACGACATAACAGGATAAAAATCTGTAAAGACGATTTTGAAACCGCACCTTCCAAAGGTTTTTGTGCTTCCCAAAATAGTTGGTTCTTCGGATATAAACTTCATGGTGTTTGCTCAGTTACTGGTGTTTTTCATTCATTAGACATTACTAAAGCCGAAGTTCATGATGTGCATTTTTTGAAAAACATAAAACAGCAAATGTCTGATTGTGTATTACTTGGAGATAGAGGTTATCTGTCTGATAGTATTCAAATAGATTTATTTCAATCGGCAAATATCAAATTAGAAACACCAAAAAGAATCAATCAAATGAATTATAAACCACAACCTTACATATTCAAAAAATCAAGAAAAAGAATAGAAACATTATTTTCTCAATTATGCGACCAGTTCTTAATTAGAAGAAATTATGCTAAAACTTTTGAGGGTTTTAAAACTAGAATTTTAGCAAAAATAACAGCATTAACATTGGTTCAATATATCAATAAATTTATCTTTGACAGACCAATAAATAACATCAAAAATCAATTAATTTAATTTCACCCAACGGGTTAAATTACTATTCTTATAACCATACATAAAGTATATACACAGTCCAATAACTAGCCAAATGCCGAACCATTTCCAGTTGGAAACAGCCATTCCGGTTAACAGATAACAACAAGAAATTAAGCCCAACAATGGAATTAAAGATAGGTTCTTCATATAGGCAATCGCCGCCATCACAACACAAAGAATAAAGAATACTATTAAAGGCAAATTAGTAGCTACTTTATCGCCTGAAAAATCAAAGGTTTCAATAAAATAGTTAGGCAAGTAATACTGAACAATACCCAAAGTGCCGATGCAAATTAGTGGAAAAATATACTTCGAATTCACATACGGAATCCTGAATTTTCCTTTGGTAGCTCGTTCAGCTAATTCTGCTTCGCTTTGTGGAGATAACAATAACACACCACCACAAACTAATACAAAGGCAAACAAAGTTCCGATGCTGGTAAAGTCTAATACAAAGTTTTCATCAGTAAAGAATATTGGAATTCCCACCACCAAACCTGTTACGATGGTTGCGAAACTTGGCGTTTTGTACTTAGGATGTATTTCAGAGAATTTTTTTGGCATCAAACCATCTCGGCTCATCGTCATCCAAATACGAGGCTGTCCCATTTGGAAAACCAACAATACACTAGTCATTGCAACAACAGCTGCAATCGAAACAATAAATAGCATCCATTTAACACCTTTCAATGCAAATATTTCTGCCAATGGATCACTCACACCAAGTAGTTTATAAGATACCATTCCTGTGATAACT
>CALQCV020000218.1 GCA_943329165.2 Candidatus Nitrotoga sp. CP45
AATTTTTGAAGCCAAACGACAACGTGGGTTTTAATTTAGGATTTAGGAGTTGGGATTTACGATGCTTTTTACTTATCCTTTTTCCTTATCCCTTTTCCTTATCCCTTTCCCTTATCCCTGATCCCTTATTTTTAAATTTTCCATTTGCACAGTTCATTTGTTATTCCTAATTTTAGGAATTGATTGAATATGCTATGATTGAAGTCGATTTAGAAGAAGAAAAAAAAGCCATTGCCCGAGAATACAAAGAATTACTTCGCATAAGTTATCAAACGCTAACCGATTCTGATAAAAAACTAATTCGGAAAGCCTTTGATGTTGCCGTTGATGCCCATAAAGACCAACGTCGCAAATCGGGTGAAGCGTATATTTTTCATCCTATAGGTGTTGCCAAAATTGTGGCTTCCGAGATTGGTCTTGGCCCCTCAAGTATCGCCGCAGCCTTAATGCATGATGTTGTTGAGGATACTTATGTAACTATTGAAGACATCGAAAAAAAATTCAATCCAAAGATTGCCCAATTGGTTGAAGGTTTGACTAAAATTTCTCAGGTTAAAAAAGACATGAATATCTCAATGCAGGCGGAAAATTTCCGTAAAATGCTATTGACTTTAAATGATGATGTGCGTGTGATTTTAATCAAAATTGCGGATCGTTTGCACAATATGCAAACGATGGACTCCATGCCTGATTACAAGCAAATAAAAATCGCTTCAGAAACCTTATACATCTATGCGCCTCTCGCCCATCGTTTGGGCTTGTATAACATCAAAACCAAATTAGAAGACTTAGGTTTAAAGTATACCGAGCCTGATATTTATAAAGATATTGTCAGCAAAATTAAGGAGACCAAAGAAGAGCAAGACGAATACATCAAAACAATTTCGGAGGTTTTAAAAAATTCGTTAGACATTGAAGGAGTTGAGTATACCATGAAAGGCAGACCAAAATCTATCTATTCTATTCGTAGAAAAATGGCGGCTCAAAACGTAACTTTTGATGAAGTCTATGATAAATTTGCACTCCGAATTATATACAAATCCAATCTTCACGACGAGAAATTTTTAGCCTGGAAAATTTATTCTATAGTTACCGATCATTATCGCCCAAGTCCAAGTCGTTTACGCGACTGGATTTCTTCACCAAAATCAACAGGTTATGAAGCCTTGCATATTACCGTTATGGGACCAAAAGGTCGCTGGGTAGAAATCCAGGTGCGAAGCGAACGAATGGATGAAATTGCGGAAAAAGGATACGCTGCTCACTACAAATACAAACAAGGCGCTACTGAAGAAAGCGGTTTGGACACTTGGCTTAATCTTTTGAAAGAAGCATTAGAGAGTTCTGAAACCAATGCGGTTGACTTTGTAGAAGATTTCAAAATGAATTTGTATGCCAAAGAAATCTTTGTCTTTACGCCAAAAGGTGAAATCAAATCATTGCCCAAAGGTGCGACTTCACTAGACTTCGCTTTCAGCATACATTCCGAGATTGGAATTAAAACTCGAGGAACTCGTGTTAACGGAAAATTAGTGCCGCTCAATCATGAATTGAAAAGTGGTGACCAAATCGAAATCATTACTTCGGTTCATCAAAAACCAACCATCAACTGGTTGGATTATGTGACGACTTCGCGAGCCAAAAATAAAATCAGAAACGTTCTCAACGAAAACACCAAGAAAATTGCCGAAGATGGAAAAGAATTGCTAACCCGAAAACTAAAGCATTTAAAAATCACTATCAATGAAAATGTGGTTAATGAATTGGTAAATTTCTTTAAGCTAAAAACCAGTTTAGATTTATTTTATCGCGCGGGAATTGGCTCAATAGAAAACCAACAACTCAAGGATTTTGCTGCTCAAAAAAGCAATACCTTGATTAATTTCTTTAAAAATAAAATCAAGCGTTCTCCAAGCTCAAATCCTGAAGAAATTAACAAACCCGTACTGAACAGCAATTACGATATGCTCGTTTTTGGTCCAGAGCAAGATAAATTGGATTATAAATTGTCTTCTTGTTGTAACCCAATTCCAGGCGATGATGTGTTTGGTTTTATAACCATCAACGAAGGTATTAAAGTACACAAAAAAGATTGTCCGAACGCCATAGCGCTGCAATCTAATTATGCCTACCGAATTATGCTTGCCAAATGGATTGATTCATCAAAGCAAGAGTTTAAAGCTATATTAAAAATTACGGGCATGGATAGTTTAGGGTTAACCAATGAATTAACCAAAGTAATTTCAAACAACATGCATGTTAATATCCAAAATATTTCCCTGAGTGGTGAGGCCGGAATGTTTTACGGACAAGTCGCCGTTATTGTTCAGAATAATGCGATTCTAAAAAAACTCATCGATAATATCAAAAAAATTGATGGGATTGATAAAGTGACGAGAGTTTATACAAACTAGTTATGAGTTATAAATTATGAGTTATGAGTTATTTAAACTTTGAAACCTTAAACAAAAAAATTACCTTTGTGCCATGACACTAATTGCATCCGATAATACTAAAAATCAAGAGACTGTAAAAAACGTTTTTTCACTGTATCTTGAAAACAAAGGACATCGCAAAACGCCTGAGCGCTATGCTATTCTACAGGAAATTTATGATAGCGAAGAGCATTTTGATATCGAGAATTTGTATATCAAAATGAAAAACAAAAACTATCGCGTTTCACGTGCTACCTTATACAATACTATCGAACTTTTATTAGATTGTGGTTTGGTGCGCAAACACCAGTTTGGACAAAATCAGGCGCATTATGAGAAATCATATTTCGACAAGCAACACGATCACATTATCATGACGGATACTGGCGAAGTCATTGAGTTTTGTGACCCAAGAATTCAAACCATCAAACAAACCATCGAAGAAATATTTGGTATTGAAATACATAATCATTCACTTTACTTTTACGCTAATAAAAAAGAATAAAGGTGGTTCGTAATTACAAATAACCAAATCCATAAATAACCAAATTAACTACACACAAACAACAAACAATGACTGTAGATTTGCTACTCGGATTACAATGGGGCGATGAAGGAAAAGGAAAAATTGTTGACGTTCTCACCTCTAAATACGACATTATCGCTCGTTTTCAGGGTGGACCAAACGCCGGACACACGTTAGAATTTGACGGAATCAAACATGTTTTAAGAACGATTCCTTCTGGAATTTTTCATAGTAACAACATCAACCTTATCGGAAACGGCGTCGTTATTGACCCAGTAGTTTTCAAGAGCGAAATTGATGGTTTGGCCAAATTCAATCTTGATTTGAAATCAAAATTGTTTATTTCAAGAAAAGCGCATTTGATTTTACCTACGCATCGTTTGCTTGATGCAGCTTCTGAAATTGCCAAAGGAAAAGGTAAAATTGGTTCAACACTAAAAGGGATTGGACCAACATACATGGACAAAACCGGCAGAAACGGAATTCGAGTAGGCGATATTGAACTGGCCGATTTTGCAGAACGTTATCGTAATCTGGCAGACAAACACGAATCGATGATTGCTTTTTATGGTGTAGAACTTCAATATAATTTATCGGAACTGGAAAAAGAATTTTTTGAAGCTATTGAAGACTTAAGAAAATTAGATTTTATTGACAGCGAGGAATATTTGGCACAAGCCCAAAAAGCAGGTAAATCTATTCTTTGCGAAGGCGCTCAAGGCTCGCTATTAGATGTTGACTTTGGAACCTATCCGTTTGTAACATCATCTAATACAACTGCTGCTGGAGCATGTACCGGTTTAGGAATTGCTCCTAATAAAATCAAAGAAGTTTTCGGAATTTTCAAAGCGTATACGACACGTGTTGGTTCAGGACCATTTCCTACTGAAGATTTTGACGAGGCAGGAGATGTGATGGCAAGTGTTGGTAATGAATTTGGCTCGGTTACCGGAAGAAAAAGACGTTG
>CALQCV020000219.1 GCA_943329165.2 Candidatus Nitrotoga sp. CP45
ATGATTTTAAATTTGAATGAACCTTGTAAACTTGATGATACTTCCTGGATAAAACCAATGAAATACGTCGGTATTTGGTGGGAAATGCATTTAGGAAAATCAACCTGGGATTATGCAGGTTCGCAAAACGCTCAAAACAATGGCGAATTAAAACCAACAGGAAAGCATGGTGCCACAACAGCCAATACCAAACGTTATATTGATTTTGCTGCCAAGCATGGTTTTGATGGGGTTTTGGTAGAAGGTTGGAATGTAGGATGGGAAGACTGGTTCGGCAATTGGAAAGAAAATGTTTTTGATTTCACCACACCTTATCCCGATTTTAATTTGAAGGAAGTAAATGATTATGCCAAATCAAAAGGTATAAAAATGATTATGCATCATGAAACTTCTGGTTCTGTGGCTAATTATGAAAGGCATTTGGACAGGGCTTTAAACTTGATGAAAGAGTACGGCTATACCGCTGCCAAGACAGGTTATGTTGGTAAAATTATTCCTCGTGGTGAATTCCATGACGGACAAACTATGGTGAATCATTACAATTTTATAGCCCAACGCTTTGCTGATTACAAAATGATGGTGAACTCTCATGAGAGTTCACGACCAACAGGTTACAGTAGAACCTATCCCAACTATATTTGTGCAGAAGCGGCTCGAGGAACTGAGTTTAATGCATGGAGCATTGGAAATACAGTAAATCATGAAACCATTTTACCTTTTACCCGTTTACTTGGTGGACCAATGGATTATACACCAGGTATTTTTGAAATTAAGATGAGTGCTTATGATAAGTCTAAAAAAGAGCAGCTTCATTCTACTTTAGCTAAGCAATTAGCTTTATATGTAACGATGTATTCTCCTTTGCAAATGGCAGCAGATTTACCTGAAAATTATGAGCAACACTTAGATGCTTTTCAGTTTATAAAAGACGTTCCTGTAGATTGGCAAGAAAGCAAGTATCTTGAAGCTGAACCTGGAGATTATTTAACTGTTGTTCGCAAAGACAAACACTCTGAAAACTGGTTTTTAGGGGCCATCACAGATGAGAATACAAGAGATGCAGAAATAAGATTGGATTTTCTTTCGCCTAACAAAAAATACCAAGCTGTTATTTATCAAGATGGTACAGATGCCGATTGGCAAAATAATCCAAAATCATATGCTATAAAAACTATACAAGTCACTTCGAAGTCAAAAATTAAATTACATTTGGCTAAAGGTGGCGGAACGGCTATTTCATTTAAACCAATCAATTAAACTAATTCCATTATTATGAGTGCAACTAAAACTAATTATTCAGCTCTTTATACCTTAATTACCGTCTTTTTCTTTTGGGGATTTATAGCAGCAGGAAATAGTATTTTTATTCCTTTTTGTAAAAGTTATTTTTCACTAGATCAGTTTCAATCACAATTAGTAGATTTTGCTTTTTATACAGCTTACTATATTGGAGCTTTATTATTATTCGCTTTTGGAAATATGAGCGGTAGGGATGTGGTTGGTAAATGGGGATACAAAAAAAGCATTGTTTATGGATTATTGTTTTCGGCATTGGGAGCTGGTGCTATGATTATAGCGGTTGAAGCTAATTTGTATGCTGGAATGTTGTTAGGGTTGTTTATTGTAGCACTTGGATTTTCATTACAACAAACAGCAGCTCAACCTTTTTCTATTTTACTTGGGGATCCTAAAACTGGCGCAAGTAGAGTAAATTTGGGTGGTGGAATTAATTCTTTTGGAACAACTATTGGGCCGATTATTGTTGCTTTAGCATTATTTGGAACAGCAAAATCAGTATCAGATGAACAGATTAAGTTGTTAGAATTGAATAAAGTAGTTTTACTCTATTCTGGAGTTGGATTACTTTTTATTGCGGCGGCTGCTTTGTTTTATTTTTCTAAAAAAGTTCCTAGCGGTATTTCTGAAGAGAGCATTGAAAAAGCGAATAAAGCATTGTGGACATTAGTTTTAATGACATTATTATTAGCGGCTTGTTTTGTTCCAATATTTAAAACCTATCAAATTGATACTAGTGCTTTTGATGCTATTCAAATGGAAGATCTAGAAAAATACAGAATGAATTGGTTGCTTGGTGCTTTGGCTGTTGTGGTTGGAGTAATTTTGTTTTCTTATTTTTCTGCTCAAAAAAAAGCTGAAGGTTGGGGAGCAATGCAGTATCCACAATTGGTTTTGGGTATGTTAGCAATTTTTACTTATGTTGGAGTAGAAGTAGCAATTGGAAGTAATTTAGGTGAACTTTTGAAGTTGCCAGAATTTGGAAGTATGCAATCATCAGACATTGGTCCCTATATTTCGATGTATTGGGGAAGTTTGATGATTGGTCGTTGGGCCGGAGCTATTAGTGTTTTTAATTTAAAAGGAACAAATAAAACATTGGCATTAATAGTTATTCCATTGATAGCGTTTGGAATTATATTGGGTGTAAATATACTTTCAGGAAAAGATATGAAACCGTTGTATTATTATGTGTTTTGTGTATTAATTCAAATTGGAGCTTTCTTTTTGAGTAAAGATAGACCAGCAAGAACCTTAATGATTTTTGGAAGTTTTGGAATTATAGCTATGTTAGTCGGGTTGTTTTCTTCGGGTACAGCAGCTATTTACGCTTTTCTTGCAGGTGGATTGGCTTGTAGTATCATGTGGCCAGCTATTTTTACACTATCAGTACTTGGCTTAGGGAAATATACATATCAAGGTTCTGCATTTTTAATTATGATGATTTTAGGTGGTGGTATTATTCCTCCAATTCAAGGAAAACTATCTGATATTATTGGAATTCATCAATCTTATTTTGTAGCGGTAGTTTGTTTTGCTTATCTTACTTTATTTGCTGTTTTGGTTAAAGGAATTTTGAAGAAACAAAACATAGCTGTTGATGATATAGAAACAGAAGTTAGTCATTAATTATTTTCAATATATTTACATATTCTTAAATTAGAGATTGATCATATTAATCAATTAGTTTTCAATGAAAAAGTTGTTATTTTCTTTTATCTTATTACTATATTTTCAAGGATTTAGCCAAAGTTTTATTCCTTTTTATGGAAGCATTGTTGACCAATGTTCCCAAACCAATATTACCAACAATTTAACAGCCTATGAATCTTTAGGATTAAAAAGAAGAGGAACAACTTCTTTGCAAAATACTTTAGATTGGTTAAAAAATAAATACTTAGAATTCGGTTATTCCCCAAATCAAATTGTGGAAGACTCTTATACTTATAGTGGTTCACCCGCTATTTGTAAAAACATAATTGTTACAAAACTTGGTACTGTTTACCCAAATACGTTTGTAATTGTTTGTGGTCATTATGACTCTATTGGTGGTACAGGTACCAATGATAACGGAAGTGGGTTAGTTTCTATTTTAGAAACTGCCAGATTGTTGCAAAATATCCCAACAGAATATTCGATTAAATTTATCAATTTCAGTGGCGAAGAAGACGGTTTAAAAGGAAGTCAACATTATGTGAGTGCCATCGTAAACGCAACCACACCAAAAATGGATATTCGTTTGGTTTTAAATTTGGATGAAGTTGGTGGCGTTGCAGGTTTGACTAATGATACAATCACTTGCGAAAGAGATACTAATAATTCGCCTTCAACCAACAATGCTCAATCAAGCATTATGACTAATCAATTGATGACTTGTGTCGAATTATATTCTCCTCTAAACGCAAAACTTTCTTATGCTTATGCTTCGGATTATATGTCATTTCAAAGCAATAATGAAATTATAGCCGGGCTTTTTGAAACGAATGAGACAACCCATAAACACACCAATACCGATTTGTTTACCAATATGGATCCGGTTTATAATTATAATGTTGCAAAAGCTACAATTGGAGCCACAATGCATTTCGCTGTGGCAGCAACATCAATTTTGG
>CALQCV020000220.1 GCA_943329165.2 Candidatus Nitrotoga sp. CP45
ATCCAGTTAAGATGTGAAGCCGATGAACGTGTTTTGGTGACGACTTTAACCAAAAGAATGGCCGAAGAACTAACCAAATATTTGACGAAAGTTTCCATTCGTTGTCGTTACATCCATTCCGATGTAGACACTTTGGAACGTGTAGAAATCATGCAGGATTTGCGTAAAGGTTTGTTTGATGTTCTGATTGGTGTAAACTTGTTGCGTGAAGGTTTGGATTTACCCGAAGTTTCACTCGTGGCAATTTTAGATGCCGATAAAGAAGGTTTCCTGCGAAGCCATCGTTCGTTGACACAAACCGTAGGTCGTGCCGCTCGTAACTTAAATGGAAAAGCGATTATGTATGCCGATAAGATTACGAACAGCATGCAAAAAACTATGGATGACACCAATTACCGTCGCGAAAAACAAATAGGGTACAATACGTTACATGGTCTGGAACCAAAAGCGTTGAATAAAAGTTTGGGAAGTGCATTGGGAAACAACTCGGTTTCCACACAATATTTTGAAGATAAAATTGCTAAAGCTGCGGAACCCGAAAGTTTGTACTTGTCAAAACCCGAAATCGAAAAGAAAATCCGTGACGCACGAAAAGCAATGGAAAAAGCTGCCAAAGAATTAGACTTTATGCAAGCAGCCAAACTACGTGATGAGATAAAAGCATTACAGGAAAAGATTTAATTATAGATTATAATGAATTACAGTTTCAGAAAAGCTTCAGTACATGATATACCTCAAATATGGACAATCATTCAGCAAGCCATAGTTCGCAGAAAAAATGATGGAAGTCAGCAATGGCAGGATGGTTATCCAAATGAAAATTTAATTCGGAAAGATATTGTAGATGGCATAGGTTATGTTTTAACCGATGATGATAAAATCGTAGGTTACGCTGCTATTCTTTTTAATGATGAACCTGCCTATGAAAAGCTAAAAGGAACTTGGCTAACTAACGAAGATTTTGCTGTAGTGCATAGAGTTGCCATTTCTGACTACTATTTAGGAAAAGGTTTGGCTCAGAAAATCTTCCTTTTTACCGAAGATTTAGCACTTGACAACAACATCTTTAGCATCAAAGTAGATACGAATTTCGATAACATTCCAATGCTAAAAATTCTTGAAAAATTAGGATATACCTATTGTGGGGAAGTATTTTTTAGGGGTGATGCTAGAAAAGCTTTTGAAAAAATATTGTTAAAATAATAAGTTGCCTTTATTTAATTCAACTGTTCCTGAAAGACTTCTAATAAAAACTCAGGGGAAATTATTTTGTTTGGAGAGTTTTCCATTGCTTTTAAGACGCGTTTTATAGCATGAGGATTTAATCCCATGTTGATACCAATTTCGTGGATTTTATTTTGCTCCCGTTCATGTAAAACGCCGTCACAATGCATTAATAAAGCCAAGCGGTAAAATTGCTGGATGCGTTCAAATTCCGATTTAATAACAATTGGATATTCTTCCTGATGAAAAAGGTTATTGAATTCGCCTTTGTCTAACTGAAGTTCATCGGCAACCATAGATAAGAAAAAATATTCTCTTTCATGCAATCTTCCATCAACAACAGAAAACGCAATCATTTCAGATAAAAGTGCCAATCTTTCTTTGTAATCGTTCATGCCGTCTTTATAATTTTTTAGCTAAAATATAATTTTTTGCTTAATAGTAATACTTTATTGTTTTGAAATGCAATCTTTATGTTTCATTATTCGTTTTAAAAGAAGAAAGAAGTATTTTTGTTACTTTTACTTCTTAAATATCTGAGCTCATGAATACTTTTAAAATTGCAATTTTTGGTTTGTTGCTTACTTCTGCAACTGCGTTTTCACAATACAACGATTACTATAATTACAATAGATTAGGTCGCTCTAATAGAGATATATCAAGAGATTACTCGTCCACCTCATCACAACCTTCTGCTGAACAAATTGAAAAAGCTAAAGCAAAAAAAATTGATGAAATTATTGCCAACTTAAAAACTGAGTTAACATTGGATGAACTTCAGGCAATTGCTATAAAAAATGAAATTACTTCAAGCATTAAGAATATAGATATTGTTGGTAAAAAAGAAATTTCCCAAGAAGAAAAATCTAAAGAAATAAAAGCACTTACGGATAGAACCGAAACCACAATCAACTCCTATTTAAACGCAGCACAAAAAGAAAAATATAAAGCTTTAATAGCCGATAGTAAGAGCGGTAAAAAAGACAAAAAAAGTAAAAAGACTCGAGGTAATCCCGAAGCTTCGGGAGAACAGAGCGAAGCTAAAGACAAAACAGTCGAAGAATAAAGCTAACAATTACCATTTTGAAACATTTTTTATCATTCCTCTTTTTATTTTTTATTTGCATAACAAATGCCCAACAAAGCACCGCCACTAAGCAAGTTTCGACCTTTAGTATTGATGCTCCACAGCTAAAGATTTCTAAAAAGATTTGGGTGTATTTACCAAAAAACTATACTGCTTCTACCAAAAAATACCCTGTTATTTATATGCATGATGCTCAAAATTTATTTGATGCAAAAACTGCCTATGCTGGCGAATGGAATATCGACGAAACCTTAGACAGCATAAGTGCTCAGGTAATTGTCATTGGAATTGAACATGGCGGCGATAAACGAATGGAGGAATTGACTCCTTTTAAAAATGTGAAATATGGCGGCGGCAAAGCCGATGAATATTTGGATTTTATTGTCAAAACCCTAAAACCAAAAGTGGATGCAACATATAGAACCAAGACTAATGCTAAAAACACTGCTATTTTTGGAAGTTCACTTGGCGGATTGGTTTCTTTTTACGCTGCTGTAAAATATCCTGAAGTATTCGGAAAAGTGGGTTGCTTCTCGCCTTCTTTTTGGTTTGGCAGAAATGAAATGAATGAATTATTGGCGCAAACCAAAGAATTTGATACAAAAGTATATTTCCTCTACGGTGATAGCGAAGGCGATGATGATGTGATTCGCGATATGAAAAACATAGAACATTGGGTAAACACTAAGCGTTGTGAATGTAAAAAACTAAACAAAGAAGTAATCGTCAAAGGCGGACAACACAACGAAAAAATGTGGAGAGAAAGTTTTAAAAAGGCGTATCTTTGGCTGTTTTAACAATTCATTAAAAAAAGATTTAAATATAATTTTCAGCACAAAAGATGCTGAACTAAATTCAGCATAAAATGAATAACAACGATATATTTAAAAAACTACGTGTGGCCTTGCAGCTTCGTGATGACCAAATTGTGGCCATTTTAGAATTAGTAGATTTCAGAATGTCAAAAGGCGAAATAGGAAATATTTTTCGCAATGCGGATCACGCTGATTTTATGGAATGTGGAGACCAAGTGTTGCGCAATTTCCTCAACGGATTGGTTATACATCTTCGTGGCACAAAAGAGAATCCGAAAAATGCCATGGAAGTTATCAGACAAAATCAAGAAGTTGTAAAGAAAAATATTGCCGAGTCCCGAGCCAAGGGCGAACCGAGCGGAGCTAAAGCAAAGGAAACCTATAAACCGGATGCGGAATTCAAGCCCAAGCCAAAAACAGATTTCAAAAAGAAGCCTTTTAATCCAAAAGACAAAAAACCAGCATCAAAAATCCAAGTGGTTGAAAAGGTTCAATATAAAAACGGTAAAAACAAAAAATCGTGAGTTTTGCTCCGCTAATTCGCTTTGCTTTGGTCACTCAGGATTTTTTTATACTAGTCTTTGTCTTTTCTGTTCTCTTGCTAATAAAGTATTTTTCAATAGCATCGCAATGGTCATTGGACCAACACCACCAGGAACAGGGGTTATATAAGATGCTTTTTTAGAAACCGCATCAAAATCAACGTCACCGGTAATTCGGTAGCCTCTTGGATGATTTTCATCTGCGACACGTGTAATTCCAACGTCAATTACAACTG
>CALQCV020000221.1 GCA_943329165.2 Candidatus Nitrotoga sp. CP45
AAAAAGCTTCAGTGCCCGAAGGAGATACTGTAACCGTTTGTATTGCAATTGAATTAAATGTAACATTTTTTGAATTAGGGTTAAAAGTGGCGGTTGACGCTCGAGTCCAGTTTCCTCCTATGTTTAAAGTACCTCCAAGGGTAAGACCTCCGCTGTTGATATTTAAATTTCCTGCCATCCAGCGTATTGCAGCCGTTGTAAGGGCAGTTAAATTTTGTATTGTGACATTTTGAGGCACGCCTAAACCCACTGCAGTTGTATTGCCATTCCATTCATTGCTATTGGTATAGGGACCTCCTATATTATAGATTAAAGTAGACTCATTTCCATAGGTAGGTGGATTGTTAAAAAAACCTCCTGTATTAATTTGACAGGTTCCATTTAACGTTAACACGGTATTAGTCAATGACACAGACGAGGCCGTAGTAAATGTTCCTGGTACGGTTCTGTTGGCTGACGTCATGGTGATCCCTCCTAGTAATACATTTACATTGAAAGGGCTATTGGTGGCTGGCCAAAAGGCAGCTGTAGTGTTAACCTCATTACCTGTACTGTTAAAATTTAGCGTTCCTGCAGCACCGTATACAAAATTGTTACCGATTACTGAACCGCCTGTATCCAATTGGAAAGTCCCATTTACATTTGTAGTTCCCGAGTTTGTATAGGCTACCGCAATGGTTAATGATGCTCCTGAGCTGATGGTTGTTGTAGTTCCTGCAGCGCGTGTTACAGCAGCAGTCATGGTTACAATATGATTCACGGTTACCACATCATCGGTAGATGCTGGCACTCCTTCAGGTGACCAAATCGCTGAATTACTCCAAAGTCCATTTGCAATGGTCGTCTTAGAAGAAGACGCACTAGTTGTTACCATTGTCACACACGAATTGGCACTCGTACTAGGGGTAACAGGTCCAGTATCTTTGGAGCGAACTCTAAAATAATAAGTGGTTGCAGGGGCTAATCCTGTAACAGGATAGGGCCTAACCAGAACTACATCCAATCCATTATACCCCGGCACAAAAGTGGCGAAATTAGGGTCTGTTGACACATCCAAAAAATACCTACTTGCATTGGTCAATGCTGCCCAGTTGGCTGTAAACCCAAGCGGATTCACCGCTGATGAAGTCACCGACAAAGGCCCGCGTAAAAAGGTGATGAATTTAAGATTTCCGGCATTATTTGGAAGACCCAAAGTTGATAATGTTGAATTAGCAGTTACTCCACTATTAACTGAATTATAGTCTGTTATTAAAGAAGTAGCATTTATTACAAAATTAACCCTACCTGTAGGTTCAGCACCCGTGTTGTTGCCCGATTTAGCTCCATCAATAATGCTTGTCCATAATGGGGATCGAGTACCTCCTCTTAGGGTATGAATGTTATATTTTATGCCACTAAAACCAGGTGCAGCGGCATCTTCTGAACGCACCATTACCATATCATTGTTTTCGATATCAAACGTTATTCCTACTCCTGTAGGGGTGATATCGGTAAAATAGGTGGTATTAGAAAGTCCCACTTCTAAGTTGTAATCGATACAACTAGCCGTTGTATCGGTAGTAATTGCGGCACCATTTTGTTTCAACACAATTAAAGTCCCAGCACGCACTCCGTTCCACAAACTGTTTTGGGTAAATTGGAATCCTCCCGAACTCAAATCGTCTGCATTTGCATTGGAAAAGTCTTTGATAATCAATCCGCGCAAATCGGCATTATCCTTAGTGACCAATAATTCAATTATATCTCCTCCAGTAGCGCCATCACCATTATTTTGGTATTCATTCACAACTACTTGCGCGTGAAGAAAAGAGGACATACATAACACAATAAGTAGTAAAAGTAATTTTTTACATTTCATGAATCGGGGGTATTTTGAGTTCTTTTTCAGCAACATAGTATACTATGAAACAATGCTTTACTAGCAATGCCGCTAAATCGCTTAGCAATTTATAAATTATTTACAAATTCACAAGCAATATGACGCATTTTCCTTATAAAACATGCTGTTTTTGATGCTTTTACAAATTTTTGAGCTCGTTTTTATATAAAATCGTCCGGGGTTTTGATTCATTCCCACGAAAAGCATTCGCATCCGTTGTTGGATTTTATTCAATGGGACAAAAACTGAAATTTAGTATCTTGACCAACATTTAAGCACTTTATTTTATTTTTAATAAGTACACCCAAGGGGTTAATAAATATGTTCAACAATATCAAAATTCGATAGCAAGTAAAGTCTAACTGAAAATAAATTACGGAAGTGGTAATGTACACAAGTGTGTCAAAACGCTTAGCGATAATTTGTAAATGGGGATTTAACTCAATAAGTTAAATCGAGGTTTAAAAAGGGTTTTACTCTAAATGTTATGTGTATCTCCATTTGGGTTTTGGATGAGAACAAACCCTCAGACACTGCGAAGGGTGACCAGCTAAAACTCAAGAGCGCTATGTTCAAATATACTCATAAAAATAGATTTTGCAATGTTTGATTGGGATTAATTAGTTCTTCAATCATCTATTTTTTTTAGATTATATAAAAATGCGCTCATTTTTATTTTATAGCACCTCTTTTTATCGTAAATTGCGCTCATATTTTTACAAACATGGCTAAAAACACTCATTTTTCTCAAAAAGCACCTGTTTTTCATGGACGAATCACACCTGAGGAAGGGACTATTGTAGGTTATTCAGCAATTATACATCAGTTGAACTTGGCAGTACCTATGCCTTCATCGATTGCCTTGGTTTGTGCAAAAAACAAAAAATATCAAAATGACCAATGGAATGTATTTCCAGCTATTTATCTGCCAGAGGACAACCTGCAACAATCAGAAATAGAATCTTTGTACAAGCATCTTGTGTTTGCCCTTAAATACGAAGGCATCAATTTGCTGGTCTTTCATTTTCTTGCTAAGCATTACACGACAAAACAATTAAGTGAATTGGTTCAAATAGAACCCACAGGACAATACAGTCGTAAAATTTGGTTTCTAATAGAATGGTTAACTGGAAAACAAATTAAAGGCAAAGACGATTTGACTAAAAAAAGCTATGTGAAATTAGTTGATGAAAAACTACAGTATGCTATTGAAGGAACCAAATCACCAAGGCATTTAATCATAAATAATTTGGCTGGAACGGTCGATTTTTGTCCGCTTATAACCAAAACCGAAAAACTGGAACGCTACATCAACAAGAACACTGTGGATAGCATCGACACCGTTATCAAAGGAATCCGCAAAGATGTATTACTACGCACCTCTTCCTTTTTGTTATTGAAAGATTCCAAAGCATCATTTACTATAGAAGGTGAAAATCCAACTCAAAACAGAGCGGTGCGCTGGGGAAAAGCCATTGGACAAGCAGGGAGCAAACCTTTGAGCAAAGAAGAGCTTTACCGGCTTCAACAAATTGTAATTGAAAATAGCAAGTTTGTAACCATGGGTTACAGGACCGAAGGCGGATTTGTTGGTGAACACGACAGAACCACTGGCGAACCAATACCTGAACATATTTCGGCGCGCCATGAAGATGTAGAAACCTTAATGAAGGGGTTGATAGACGCTTCCAAAACAATGGAAAGCAATGGTTTTCATCCGATATTAACAGCAACAAGCATCGCATTTGGGTTTGTATTTATCCATCCATTTGTTGATGGTAACGGAAGGTTACATCGCTATTTAATTCATCATTTGTTGTCAGCCATGAAGTACAGCCCACAGGGTATTATCTTTCCTGTGTCGGCTGCTATTTTAGAAAGAATTGATGATTATGCCAAAGTGCTAGAAAGCTATTCCCATCCGTTGTTGGATTTTATTCAATGGGAGAAAACCAAAGACAACAATGTCACCGTGCTGAATCAAACAGCGGATTACTACCGTTATTTT
>CALQCV020000222.1 GCA_943329165.2 Candidatus Nitrotoga sp. CP45
ACTTCAGCGCCTTGCATCTGCAGTGCATAAATATTGGATAAGGCAACTCGGGAGTGCAATATATCACCTACGATTACCACTTTCTTTCCTCCTACTTCGCCTAATCTTTCTTTGATGGAATAACTATCTAATAACGCTTGTGTTGGATGTTCGTGCGCTCCGTCACCTGCGTTGATGATACTTGCTTTTACGTTTTTTGATAAGAAATATGCCGCACCAGGATTAGCGTGTCGCATAACCACCATATCTACTTTCATCGAAAGGATATTGTTTACAGTATCAATTAACGTTTCCCCTTTTTTCACAGATGATTGCGCGGTCGAAAAACTAATGACATCAGCAGATAATCTTTTTTGAGCTAATTCAAAGGAGAGTTTGGTTCGTGTGCTGTTTTCGAAAAAGATGTTGGCAATGGTAATGTCGCGAAGCGAGGGTACTTTCTTAATCGGTCGATTAATCACTTCCTTGAAATGGTCAGCCGTTTCAAATATCAAATCGATATCCTGCTTTTTAAGATATTTTATGCCTAACAAATGGTTGACTGATAGTTCGGACATTTTTATTGTGTGTTGAATCTATTTTCTATTATCTTTCTTCTTTTCCCTTTTCCCTTTTCCCTTTGAACTTAATTCATATAAACCGCGTCTTCTCCATCCTTCTCCTTCCAGCAGACTTTTACTTTTTCATCGTTAATCACATCTACCTGACGACCACGATAATCAGGTTGTATTGGTAGGTGTCGACTAAACCTTCTGTCTATCAATACTAATAATTCTATTTCTGCCGGTCTTCCAAAAGATTGTATGGCAGTTAATGCAGCTCGAATACTTCTTCCTGTGAACAGCACATCGTCAATAAACACTACTTTTTTATCTTCTACAAGAAAATCGATTTGCGTTTTATTAGCTTCTAATTGTTTTTCGCCACGACGGAAATCATCACGAAAAAAGGTAATGTCTAAAAAGCCAAGCGGAATATTTTTGATGTTGTAATCGGTTTCTAAAATGATTTTCAATCGTTCAGCCAGTGAAACTCCGCGTGGCTGAATACCTATAAGCACTGAGTTGGAAAAATCGAGGTGATTTTCGATTAACTGACAAGCCAAACGATGGAGTATGATATTGACTTCTTTGGAAGTGAGCAATACTTTTTGACTCATGGTAATGTTGTTTGGGATACAAATATAAGAATTATGAGTTAGGTTCTTTACTTATGATTTAAAGAAATATAAAAAGTACCATTCTGACTTTCTTGAGTATACAAATTATTACTATCTTAAATAATGATATTGCTATTTTTTAGTAATTTTTAATAAAAATGGATTTTTAATATGAAATAATTAAAAGCATTGCCTTAGGAGTTTTGATGACATTCGCTATTGTCTGTCAACCTATAAAAGAATAACCAAAAGCTCTTTAATTGACAAAGAAAAAATAAAATCCGAAATCGTAGCCATGGAAACCGTAATGGCCAGCATGTATAATATGAGAAGTGCTGCTTCTGAAGAATACTATGATGATAATGCAACTAGTTTTTCTCAAAACAAACCACCGTTGGTTGGTAAATTTTCCATCGAAAAGATGGCAAACATTTTTGCGTCCTTGGCATGGGTGCATCTGATATGACTGAATAAAAAAAATAATTACACGAAAATTTATTTCAAGAAACGCTTCTGTTTGGAAGTGCTTTTTTTGTACTTTTAAATTCCTAAACAACGTATATGTCAAAACTTCCGCATATTGGCACAAGTATCTTTACTGTCATGTCACAAATGGCTAATGAACACAATGCTATTAATCTTTCGCAAGGTTTTCCCAATTTTCCTGTTGACAAACGATTAACTGATATTGTCACTCGATTAGCAACCCAAAATGTACATCAATATACACCAATGAGTGGATTCCCTCCGCTTTTAGAAAAAATTGCAACACTTACAGTGCAATCCTATCAAAGAACAGTCACTCCAAAAGATGAAATCCTTATCACCGCTGGAGCGACCGAGGGAATATTTGCTACGATTCAAGCTTTAGTCAATGCAAATGATGAAGTTATTATTCTTGACCCTAGTTATGATTGTTATGAAGCTCCCATTTTGTTGAGCAATGCCAAACCAATTCGCATTTCCCTTAATGATAATTATACGCCCAATTGGGAAAATATAAATGGGGCAACAAACGAGAATACCAAACTCATCATTATCAACAATCCGCATAATCCAACTGGCAAAACATGGACAGAAAGTGATTTTTTTCAATTGGAAAAACTGGTTGACTCCTTTCCCAACCTGATTGTACTTTCAGACGAAGTTTATGAATACATTACTTTTGAACAACCGCACATTTCAATACACCATCGCCCAAAATTGTGGAATCGTAGCATCACCGTTTCTTCTTTTGGGAAATCGTTTCATGTCACCGGCTGGAAAATTGGCTATGTCATTGCACCCGAATATCTGATGAAAGAAATCAAAAAAGTACATCAGTTCTTAGTTTTTAGTGTGAATAGTATTTCGCAGGTTGCAATTTCAGAATATTTAGATAGCGTTGATGTATATAGTTTGGGGAATTTTTACCAACAAAAAAGAGATTTCTTCCGTAATTTATTGAAAGAAACCAAACTCCAACTCTTGCCTTGCGAAGGCACATATTTCCAAGTTGCTTCATATGCTGAAATTTCAAATGAAGATGATTTGGCTTTTACCAAAAGACTTGTAACCGAATTTGGCGTAGCAACCATTCCGATTTCTACTTTCTATGCCAATGAAAAGGATACTAAATGCATCCGTTTCTGTTTTGCCAAAGATGACGCAACACTTATCCAAGCTGCAGAACGATTAAAAAAACTATAATTGGTTATATATTTACAACCAAGACTGTCAGGTCGAACTGAACGATTAAAAAAAAAATAAACTTATGAATTTATCCGCAAAAATGCTTCGCGATAATGCCTTATCTGATAAAGTAATAGTAGTAACTGGTGGCGGAAGCGGTTTGGGTAAAGCCATGACCAAATATTTTTTAGAATTAGGAGCCAAAGTTGCCATTTCTTCCCGCGATTTCGAAAAACTAAAAACCACTGCGGCCGAGTTAGAAAAAGAAACCGGTGGAACATGTCTTCCAATACAATGTGATGTGCGTCATTATGACCAAGTAGAAGCGATGCTTGCTGAAGTATTGAAAACCTTTGGAAAAGTGGATGTATTGCTGAACAATGCTGCAGGAAACTTCATCTCTCCTACCGAAAGACTTTCTGCTAACGCTTTTGACACCATAATTGACATCGTTTTAAAAGGTTCCAAAAACTGTACGCTTGCTTTTGGAAAACATTGGATTACCGAAAAACAAACCAATTGCAACGTCCTGAATATTGTTACCACTTATGCTTGGACAGGTTCAGGTTATGTGGTGCCAAGTGCCACTGCCAAAGCCGGTGTTTTAGCGATGACTAGAAGTTTGGCTGTAGAATGGGCAAAATATGGCATCCGAATGAACGCCATTGCACCCGGACCATTTCCAACCAAAGGTGCTTGGGACAGATTACTTCCTGGAGATTTAGCCGAAAAATTTGATATGGCAAAAAAAGTACCATTGAAACGTGTTGGCAATCATCAGGAATTAGCCAATTTGGCCGCTTATTTAGTTTCCGATTTCTCAGCTTATATCAATGGAGAAGTCATTGTGATTGATGGTGGCGAGTGGTTACAAGGCGCGGGACAATTCAACATGCTTGAAAAAATTCCGCAGGAAATGTGGGACATGCTCGAGGCGATGATTAAGAATAAAGGCAGTAAATAGTTAGCAGTCTCAGTCTCAGTATCAATCTCAGCCTCAACCTCAACCTCAACCTCAACCTCAACCTCAACCTCAGCCTCAACCTTAACCTCAACCTCA
>CALQCV020000223.1 GCA_943329165.2 Candidatus Nitrotoga sp. CP45
TAAAAACCATGCTGATTTCAATACCAAAATTAGCAGTACCAATGATTTTGTACGCACTTGGTTATTATCTTTTTTCTGCCAATATCGGATTTCTTTTTGTTGCCTTAGCTGGAGTGCTCGGGTTTGCTTTTAGAAACAAAGTTTTTGCCATGATAGAGAAGATTTACAAAACAGAAAAATACGAAACCATCGCTGCTTACAAACAGAAAAATTAGTGTTCAGTAACAGTTAGCAGTATTCAGTTAGAATTCAAGTAAAAAAAAACGAGTTTGAAATGAACCTTATAACCTCATAAACCTCATAAACTTTTTAAAATGATACAAGTAAATAATTTAACCAAACGATACAATTTAGGAACCATGGTTTTAAACATGCCAAGTCTTGAAATTCCAAAAGGACAAAGCTTTGGATTAGTAGGAAACAATGGCGCTGGGAAAACCACTTTTTTCAGTTTGCTTTTAGATTTAATTCAGCCAAGTTCAGGACATATAATAAACAACGAAGTGCAAGTTGACAAAAGCGAAGCTTGGAAACCTTTTACATCAGCCTTTATAGACGAAAGTTTTTTGATTGGTTATCTAACTGCCGAAGAATATTTTTATTTCATTGGCGATTTACGCGGACAAAACAAAGCCGATGTTGATGCGTTACTAAAAAAACACGAAGAATTTTTTAATGGAGAAATTCTAAACAGCAAAAAATATTTAAGAGATTTATCCAAAGGAAATATGAAAAAAGTAGGCATTATTGCCACTTTGATCGGAAATCCGGAAGTGATTGTTTTAGACGAACCTTTTGCTAATTTAGACCCAACAACGGTTAACCGATTAAAAATCATCATCAAAGAATTGGCCGAAAATCCTAATGTTACCGTTTTGGTTTCTTCGCACGATTTGGTTCATACGGTTGAGGTTTGCAACAGAATTGTGGCCCTCCATTTGGGCGAAGTGGTAAAAGATATCAAAACATCGCCTGAAACTTTGAAGGAGTTGGAAGCGTTTTTTGCAGTTTAAGAAAACAGATTTTTATGATAGCGCGGTTTGTATTTATCATGGATTGGTAAAAACTTACCGCTTATTTTTTTGCCATATCAAAAAGAAACGTATTTTTACCAGTTAGTATACTATTTATCACTTTTTTACGTTATAACATTAAACGTTTTGCTTTGAAAACCAATACAATTAAATATTTCATCTTGTCGGGATTATTGTTTTTTTTAATAGCCTGTTCTACTAAGAGAAACTCATGGCTTTCAAGAAATTCACACGCGCTTAGCACGAAAGACAACATTTTATATAATGGCGGAATTGGTTTAGATAAAGGTATTGAGGAAGTAAAACTTCAAAACTCAGATAATTTTTGGAAAATACTTCCTGTAGAAAGAATGCAGGTTTCAGAAGACAATCTCACGCCAGGCAATACTAAGAATGCCAATTTTGAGAAAGCAGAAACCAAAGCTACCAAAGCGATTCAGAAACACTCGATGAACATTAACGGTTCAGAAAAAAATCCGCAAATGGACGAAGCCTACATGATGCTTGGACAAGCAAGATATTATGATCAGCGATTTGTACCAGCTTTAGATGCGTTCAATTATGTGTTAAATAAATCTCCAAATAGCGATAAAATATACGAAGTGAAAATTTGGAGAGAAAAAACCAATATGCGTCTGGATAATGACGCTTTGGCGGTAAATAATCTTCGAAAATTGCTCAAGGAAATCAAATTCAAAGATCAGATTTTCGCAGATGCCAACGCTACTTTGGCTCAGGCATTTTTAAATTTAGAGCAAAATGATAGTGCTGTTGCAAAACTTAAAATCGCTAAAGAATTTACTAAATCAAAAGAAGAAATATCGAGATATAATTATATTTTAGGTCAGATTTACGAACAACTTGGCTATAAAGACAGTGCTTATACCAGTTATCAAACCGTAATCGACATGCATAGAAAAGCGGCAAAATCTTATGTAATTCATGCGCACGCCAGACAAGCCAGTCAGTTTGATTATGAAAAAGGAGATACGATCGTCTTTCTTAAAAAATACAATGACCTGTTGAATGATAGGGAAAACAGACCTTTTTTGGATGTCTTGCACCATCAACTGGGATTGTTTTATGAAAAAAGGAATAATAAAATTCTAGCTAAAAAAGAGTACAATCTTTCCCTAAAAAAGAAAACAGCAGACACCTATCTCATCGCATCAAACTATAGAAATTTGGCGGATTTATATTTTATAGATTCTAAATTTGTTAAAGCCGGGAATTATTATGACAGCACCTTGGTTCAATTAAAACCGAGAACAAGAGAGTTTAATTTGATAAAAAAGAAAAGAGAAAATCTCGAAGACGTTATCAAATATGAAGCGATTTCACAAACCAATGACAGTATAATATCGCTGCATAAAATGTCGGGTTCACAAAGAACAGCTTATTTTGAAACTCATATTGTAAAGCTTAAAAAAGAAGAGGAAGCACAAAAAAAGGCCGCTGAAAAACTTGCAATAATTAAAGAAAATCAAGATAGAAGCGACGGTAAAATAGATTCAGAAGATGGTGCTGCTTCTAAAAACACAAAATCAATAACCCCAAAAAAACCTAATACTTCAACTGCAGGAAGCGAAAGCGTTTTCTATTTTTATAACCCTACTACTGTCGCGTATGGTAAAGCGGAGTTTGCCAAAAATTGGGGCAAAAGAACCTTACAAGATAATTGGCGTGTTTCATCACTTGCAGAAAAAGAAAATCCAGAAAAAGATAATGACGGAAAAGACACTCAAGGCGATGAAGATGCTAAAGATGATGCAGCTGTCGAAAAACGATTTACGCCGGATTTCTACATAAAACAAATTCCGGAATCACAAACAACTATAGACAGTTTGAGTAAAGAAAGAAACTTTGCCAACTACCAACTTGGGATTATTTATAAAGAAAAATTCAAAGAATATCAATTAGCCGCAACCAAATTTGAGAAGTTATTAAGTGACAATCCCGAAGAGAGATTAGTGCTGCCATCAATGTATCATTTGTATAAACTTTATGAAATTTTAGACAAATCAAAAGCAGCTGCAATGAAAGAAAGTATCGTTGCAAATTATCCGAATTCGCGCTATGCACAGATTTTACAAAACCCGACAAGCAATGCGGAAGAGTCAAGTGATTCGCCAAACGTCGTTTACGCAAACATATATAAACAATATCAAAATGGGGAATTCAAAACAGTTTTAACCGCCACAGAAAATGCGATTAACCGATTTACAGGAGATGAAATTGTTCCCAAATTTGAATTGTTAAAAGCCAATATAGTTGGTAAACTAGGCGGACTTGCAGAATTTAGTACGGCCTTAAATTATGTAGCTTTAAATTATCCAAATAGTGAAGAAGGTAAAAAAGCTGAAAAATTGTTATCAATTGATTTGCCAAAATTAGAAGCGTTACAGTTATCAAAAGCACCTTCTAAAAACTGGAAAATTCTTTACAGCACCAAAGATTTTGGAGACGCCGGAACAAAAGTTCTTCGTGAAAAAATCAAAAAATTCATAGCCGATAGAAGTTTAAATAAACTCACAGTTTCTTTGGATATTTATACAATGACAGATAATTTTGTAGTAATGCATGGTATAAATGTAGAGGACTTAGCAATTGGGATTGCATCAATTTTGAAAGACTATAAAGATTATAAAGTGCAACAAAAACCTATAATAATTTCGGCAGAAAATTACACGATAGTTCAAATTAAAAAGAATTTAGCCGAATTTTTAGCTGGAAATCTTCCAGAAACAGCAACACAACCAAATTGGGACGGAACTTTAGAAAGAGCACCAGAGCCAGTTCAGCCAAAACCAGTTGCA
>CALQCV020000224.1 GCA_943329165.2 Candidatus Nitrotoga sp. CP45
ATAATATCTTTTTTGATTTAAATTTAAGGTCAATTAGAACCAAAATGTCAGTCTGAGCTTGTCGAAGACATTTAAAAAGATACATTTCGACAGGCTCAATGTGACAATCGATATAATATTAGCCATAAAAAATAATTACACCCAACGGGGTATGATTAAACTAATTATCTGTATCTGGAAAGAGTTTTGTGTAAAATAAATAAAGTGATAAACAAAGCCGGTTTTAATTAAGAGACCCTAATCACTATAAAAAATAGAATATATTCCAGATATAATCGATGAAATACAGTATACATTAAAAAACACTATATAACTTAAAATAAAAACTAATTACTTCTATTTTTTTAAAATAGAAGTAGTGCTGTATTAATAAAATGTTAAAAACCGTATAAAAACACCATTCATCTAAAAATAGTAACATATAAACTTTAATTACTTACTTTTCGGCAAAAAAATCTAATAACATAAATTATTATTTTTTAAATTACAACATATTTAATAGTAATGCCTACTAATTTTGATCTTTTAGAATATCTCCCAATTGCATCTATCGTTTTAGACGTAGAAGGTACAATTGTGTTCAATAGCAAAAAAACAAAATTAGTACTGATGGAAATTGCTTCTGAAGAAGATAGTAAACAGATTAGATCCTTATTTCCACTTTTCACTTTTCAAGATTCAATACAAAATCATTTAGTAAAAGATAAGCATGGGAATTCAGTCACTTATCAAACAGAAACAACTAAACATGAAAATGGGTTTTATATAGTTTTTATAAATAAGACATCAAAAAATAGCGCTATCAGCAACAAAAAGCAATATTTATACGAACAAAGATATAAAGTATTCAAAGATTTTATTGATAGTATCAAAGAAGGTGTTTTAGTTTTTGAGCACAGTGGTAGACTTCAGTTTACAAATAAGAAAGCAAAAAGTTTATTGGGGATAACTACGGTAAATATTAAAAATAAACTAGTCTGGGAGTTATTCGATTATTTCAAGAACGAAATTGATTGGAAGGAAAACATTAAATTACTGTCTGCGCAAAAAACAATAAAATTTACTTTTGATGGCAACAATAAATATTATCAGATTGAAATTCAAAAAAAGACTTATGAAAATCAGTACTTTTATCTTTTTACTCTCAACGATATCACCAAAAAAGTTAATGATAGTAATACAATAAAAGAGCAACTAAACGAAATTGATTTTTATCACAATAACTTTCCTGCCGCTTTTTTTCAGTTAAAGGTCGTAAGTAATAATAAAACTTATTTTGAATATATAAGCGAATCTTTTGAAAAAATTTTCGGACTCCGATTAGTTACCCATCAACCCAATTGGGATAAAAAACTACTGTTACACAAAGAGGATATAGAAACTTTCAAAATAGCAAAAAACAAAGCCATTCAAAATCATACGGCATTTAACTATATTGGAAGATTTGTTCTGAATAATGGAAACATAATTTGGTTTGAAGTAAATGCTATTCCAACGACTAAGAACAACACAGTAACTTTTAAGGGCATTATGCAAAACATTACTGAACGCAAAAATGCTGAAATAGATTTAGACCAGAAGAGGTTTTTTAATGATAGTGTATTAAACAATATACCAGCTGATATTGCTTACTTCGACAAAAATCACAATTATTTATTTATAAATCAAAAAGGAGTTGCAAATGTAACAACACGAAATTGGCTGATAGGTAAAAATGATTTTGATTACTGCAAAATGAAAGGAATTGATGATACGATTGCTACTATTAGAGAAGGCTATTTTAACCAAGCTGTACAAACAAGAAAACAAGTAGATTGGATAGATGAAACAGGTAAAGAAGGCAAAAAAACATTTATTTTAAGACGTTTTTATCCTGTTTTTAACGAAGACGAATTCACTAATATGATTGGCTATGGAATAGATATTTCAGAACTGAAAAACCTTCAATTAAAATTAGATGATACTCAACATCAAAATGAATTAATTCTTAAATCATCTCAAATTGGAATTGTTATTATTGAGAATGATTGGTCAGTAACTTTTTGGAATCCACAAGCTGAGAAAATATTTGGCTGGAAATCCGATGAAGTAAAGGGTAATAATTTATCGCTTATTATTTTTCCAAAAATTGAAAAAGTAAATTATGACATTCGTGATTACTTCAAAAAAAATAAAGGGCAAAAAGAAAACAAAAAAAACTTTGAGTTTACTGCCATTACAAAAGAAAACAAAGAAATTACAATAGAACTTACAATTGTAAACGCTGATGATAATCAAATAAACCCCAAGTTTATTGTTTTTATAAAAGATGTAACTGAAAGAAAAAGTAGAGAAAGGGAAATTCAATTTCAAAATGATATGTTGATCAAGCAAAATAAAGAGCTTGAACAATTTAATTTTGTTACTTCACACGATTTGCAAGAACCTTTGACTTCATTAATTGGTTATTCAAATATGCTAAAAGAAGACTATTTTGATAAACTTGATGATGAAGGCAAATTGTTCTTGGATTTTATTAGTAATTCAGCCATTAGAATGCGGAATTTAATTTCTGGTTTGCTAGAGTATAATCGCATATTTAAAAATAAAGAAACCGAGATCTATGATTTTAATGAGTTGATTTCAGAAGTTATAGATGATTTGCATTCATCTATATTAAATAGGAGAGCAATAATTACATTTGATAATTTACCAACAATAAAATGCTATCCTGTATTTTGCAGACAATTACTTCAAAATCTTATTAGTAATGCCATAAAATTTAGTAAAAAATCGACAAGATCTAAAATAAATATTTCGGCAAAAGAAACAAGGGAAAAATGGATCTTCGCGGTCAAAGATAATGGCATAGGAATAGAAGAAAAATATTTTGAGCAGATTTTTATTATCTTTAGAAGAATAAATAATAAAGACGATTATCAAGGAAATGGGATAGGATTAGCTCACTGTAAAAAAATAGTTGAGATACATAACGGAGAAATATGGGTTAACTCAACCCCTAATATAGGTAGTACATTTTATTTTACCATAAGTAAAAACATTTAATACCATGAATAAAAATACCATAGTTTTAGTTGATGATGATTTAACGATTAATTATTTCCATAAAAGATTGTTAAAAATATATTTTGATCAAGAAAGTATACAAACGTGTTTCAATGGGAAACAAGCTATAGATGCTTTATTGAGCCTAAATGAGAATTTGGATAAAGATGATAATGTTATTGTTTTATTAGATTTAAACATGCCAGTAATGAATGGGTGGGAATTTTTGGCTGAATTTCATAGTTTTAAAACAGAATTGAAGTTTAATTGTTCAATATATATAATTACTTCTTCGATAAATCCTGAAGACAAAAAACATGGCGTTTCCGACTTTAATGTTGCGAATTTTTTCAACAAACCTTTGTCTAAAAGCGATGTTGAATTAATATTTAATAAATAACAAAAACCTTTTTAATTATTTTAATTGTTATTGGTATAAAATGTCAGCTATTTTATAGTTAACTTTTAAATAATATTATAAAGATAATTGATTAAGTTCTTTATCAATTACTAGCTCATTTTAAACTTTGACTGTATTAATAAATTGGCCTTATATTTTTTTAAATGAAATGCTGATAGCCAATTTAATTAAACAAAAAAATAAAATCAAAAATGCTTTTTAAAAATTATCAATCTAAAAAAAATATTTTTTTGGACTATCCTTGATGTTTAAATTATTTTAAAGTAGTTTTTTTCTTTATATTTGATAAAAATAGATAATATATTAATAATGAATAATTTATTGAATATACTCTTGATTGAAGATGATTCTATCGAAATAATGAAATTTAATC
>CALQCV020000225.1 GCA_943329165.2 Candidatus Nitrotoga sp. CP45
ACACCTCCAAAAGTAAATCTTGGACGTGAACTAGTTGTAGTTCCTGTAGTTTGAGCCAACATTGCTGCTGGTGTTTGACTATCAGCTTGTTTGTATGTTGTACAAACAAATGAAGAAGAATCATACTTCATTGTCGAAGAAGTAGAAGTAGATGCTGAAGGCACTCTACTCCATGAGAATGTAAGTACAATGTTTGACGTTCCATCCCAAGCAAAACTGCTGGCAGAACCCGAACCTGTACCAAATGCTAACGTATTAACAGCATTAGCCACCGGAGTGAAACCATTATCTGTTAATGTTCCTGCATAAACTTGTGTGCCATTCGCAAGGAAAGTAGTAGTTAAAGCAGTAGCAGTGGTTGTTCCAATACTTACGAAGAAACCTTGATAAGTTTGACCTGAAGTTGTTGGTTCAAAAGCAACAGAAGTTAAATTTCCTGCAGCAAAACCTAAAGCAGTCAACTCAGAAGCTTTAATTAAATATTGTGTTTTAGCACCACCCCAAGTGCCTGGTAATAATGATATTCCAGCAGTACTGCTAGTTAAAGCACCTGCTCCAAGCGAAGCAGTACCATTAGCATTAGCAATACTTGCAGCAGCCAAACTAACATTAGCACCACTACATACAGTAGCAGGTGTAGCTGTAACTGAAGAGATAATTGGTAAAGCATTTACTGTAACAGCAACTGTTTTAGAAAACGGACAAGTACCATTAGACGCAAATGTATATGTATAAGTTCCTACAGCTGCTGGTGTAACCGTAGCTGAAATTCCTGCAACAGCAGTTTCTGCACCGCTACCTGTAGTAGAAGTCCATGAAGCAGTTGTATAATCTGGAGCACCAGTAAATGTAGCGTTTAAAGTTGTTGAACCTCCAGTACATATTGAAGCAGAAGTTGCAGCAACCGTTACATTAGTAATTGTTAAAGTAGCAGCACTAGAAGTTACTGGAGTACATGGAGAAGTTCCTGTAACAATAACTTTATATTGATTATTATTTAACGAAGCACTTGGCGAAGTTATAGTATAAGTATCAGCAGTAGCTCCTCCAACATTGTTCCAAGTAGTACCATTAGTACTTACCTGCCATTGGTAGCTTAAACCTGTACCTGTAGCAGCAGTTGAAAAGGCAACTGAAGCAGCGCCAGCGCAAACTGATTGATTACTTGGTTGTGTAACAATTGCAACTATATCACTAACCGTTAAGGTAGCTGGATTTGAAAATATAGCATCATTATTTAAAGAACAACGGTATTTCCAACCACTATTAAGAGAAGTGGCACCGCTTAATACTAACGTATCAGTGTTAGAAACAACGAATTCTACATTATTCCATACAACACCACCATTAGTGCTATACTGCCATTGGTAAGAAGTAACAGTTCCAGTAGTTCCTATAGTGAATGTAGCAGTTTCATTACTACAAATCGTTTGATTAGAAGGTTGTGACGATATTGCCACAGTACTTACTGTTAAAACAGCAGCACTAGAAGTTACTGAACTACAAGGAGCAGTTGCAGAAATGATTACACGGTACTGACTTCCATTTATAGAAGCTGGCGCAGTAGCTAAAGTATAAGACGCATTAGTTTCACCGATAATATCTTCCCATGAAGAAGTAGTAGCATTATAAGCTTGCCATTGATACCCTATTCCAGTAGCAGTAGCTGTTACACTGAAAGTAGCCGAAGCATCCTCAAGAACAACAACACTAGCAGGTTGGCTTGTAATAACTACTCCATTATTAACAGTAACCACTGAAGAAGCCGTATTTTGACAACCATTAGCATCGGTACCAGTAACTGTATAAGTAGCAGTAGCACTTGGTGACGCTGTAGGGCTAGCAATATTGGTAGCAGATAATCCAGTTGCAGGCGACCAAGCGTATGATGTACCTCCTGTTGCAGACAAAGCAACACCCGAATCATTTGAACATCTTACTGCATCACCTGTAACAATTGTTGGTAGCGGATTAACATCTACCGTTTTATCAGCTGTTCTAAAACACGAACCTAAGGTTGAAGTAGCAGTATAGAGTTTTGAAGAAGTAGATTTTGAATAAACTACCGTTTGTGCACCTCCGGCATATGCAATGGTAGCTGCAGCATCAGTAAACAAATCTGTAGATGGGGACCAAGACAATACAGGTTGTGTTGGTGTTGTAAAAGTAAGTGTAGTTCCTGAAGGAATATTAGAAGTATTAACACTTGTATTCTCTGTAGTAGTAGAACTAGTTGACGTATTAATTGGAGAAAGAGGTGTTACACTAGTGTATGTTCCTACTGCTCCTGAAACACCTATAGAGGCGGTTGGAGATGATAATGCAGCACTAGTAGCTCCATAAATAAACTGAATATTTCCATTTTCATACAACAAAACCTGCATGTTAATAGTAGGATTTGTTGTACTACCCGTACCAGCTACGTGCATACCAGTCCATTGAACAGTAAGTACTCTGTTAGGCGCTGTTCCTGTAGTACTATAACTAATACTACCTCCTACCATATTGTTGTCATCCCATAAAGGAGCGATCACATTTGCAGTGGTAGATAATCCGTTTGTAGCAAACCCTGACAATGCTGCAGTAGTATTTCCTAATATCAATAATCCATTAGTAGAAGCTGCAAATACGGTTTGAGTTGATCCATTATAAGGAAATGTAAAACCTATCGGTAAATTCCCAACACCACTGTCATCAGTTGTAGCTGTTGTTAATGTTGTTCCTGTAATAGCTGTATATGTTCCAGTAGTTCCAGCGAATGTTAAAGTAGAAGGAACTGTACCACCTGAAGCCGTCAAAGTAGTAGTACCTCCAATACAAACATTGGCTGGACTTTTAACAAGTGAAACAACACTTGGTGTTGCAGTTACTGCAACAACTGCAGTAGCAGTAGCAGTACATCCAGCTGAACTGAATCCAGTAACGGTATACGTCTTGGCAGAGCCTGAACTTGCAATTACAGTGTCACCAGTTGTTGCAGACAATCCTGAAGCTGGAGACCAACTGTAAGTAGCAGCACCAGAAGCAACCAAAGAAGCAGTTGTGTTAGTACATATTGATGTCGATGATGGTGTAACACTAACCGTTGGTGGATTTGCAATTGTAAATGAAGATGTAGAGTCAAAAGATCCTCCCGGGTTAGTAACTCTAATAATACCATCTACCGCATTGGCAGGCGCAGTAACGGTTAATGAGGTAGCTGATTGAGCCGTGATAGTACCTGCAAGATCAACTCCAGTATTACTATTAAACAAAACACTAGTCACAGTTTCCAGAGCAGTACCTGTAATAGTAACTACTGAACCTCCGTTAGAACATAAATAAATAGGTGCCGAAGGACTAAAAGCAGTAGTAAATCCTGTGATTGTTGGCGATGCTATAGTTCCTTGGGCAAATTCATAGGCTCCCATATCAGGCAAACTTGCATCTCTAGTCACTCCAGCATAATCAGTTGTAAAAGGAGAAGCCAATACTTGTGCGTTACCTCCCGCTAAGTTTGTAGCTCCATTAGCAAAATTTAAAAACGTTGCATCTGAACCTGTTGTACTAGCAAAAGTTGGGTTTTGAGATTTTGAAGCCGTTTCTCTTGGAGTAACTAAAGCTTGGAACGCCGCAAGACTAGAAGCTGTACCATTGCTATAAACACCACTAGTACCAAAAAACATGTTGTTGTTTGAAGTTGTAGCATAATTTAACAAATCAGTAGCGGCACTTCTTCTGAAGGCAACTGACAATCCAGTCCCATTTGCTACAGAGGCATTCACAATAATATTGTTTCGCATGTCTAACGCAGCAGTTGTAGCTGTGGCATTATACGTATGGAAAATACCTGTAGAAC
>CALQCV020000226.1 GCA_943329165.2 Candidatus Nitrotoga sp. CP45
CCATTCTACCTTTAGTATCAACGGCAACTCCTGCAATTGAATTTTGTTCTACGTCAAGATAATCCGGTACACCATCCTTATCGCTGTCATTCATTAACTCTTCGATTTCACCAATTCTATTGTTAAGTGAATCAAGTCTAACATCATTTCTATCTTGAATAATTGCCCAATCTCCATGTATTTTACCTTTTCCAAGTGCAACTGAAACTCCTAATGTAACTCTTGATAAACTTCCTGTTAAGTTATTTTCAGAATCAGAATAGCCAGTTCCGTCCCAGTTTAGGTGTTGTCTTAGGTTTGAATTAACAGTAAAATCAAGAAATGCACTTACATTCTTATGAATTCTGAATTGTGGCGCTAATCCGCCTATTGCACCACCATTCCATTCATGATGACCTACTAAAGTCCCTCTTTTTGGTGTCATAACGGAAACTTGGAATCCAAAATGGAATAATAATCCAAATCGCTTTGTTTGATTTTGTATATCAAATAATCTTACCATGTTGATGACTCCTTCACCTGACCATTGAAGATGTTCCATCTGAAATGGTAAACTTTCAGAATTATTTTGATCTTGTAGGTTATCCCAGTTGAAATTTGATTTAACTCCAAATTTGGGGCTAAACATATATCTTGCTCCAATTCCAACATGGTTAATTGGCATTCCTCCAAAAACTTTCCTTGGATTATTCCCATAATAACCTACAGTATAGGGTTTCGAACCTTTTGCTTGTCCAAAATCAGCTTCAATCGACCATCTGTTAAAATATTCTCCTCCAAGTTCATTATCCTGCTCTACTGAAATAAGCTCTAAATCTTTCTTTTCTTTTTTGCTGTCTTTCTGAGCATTTGACGACAACGAGACACAAAATAAAGTTGTTAATAATAGTAGGTATTTCTTCATGTGGTTTAATTTTCGAAAATTAATAATATATAACTAACAGTACAAATATAAATGTTTACAATTAAAAATCAACTTTTTTAAACTTTAATACACACAAATATCGAAATCATTATTTTTGATCAAAAAATGGATACAAAAATCAGATTCCACAATAGAAAATTGCTAAAAACATAAATATTATTAAAATTTACATTGTTGTGATAAAATTCGGCAACTCTTCCAAAACGGTATTTTGCCACGTTAGAAATATGATGACAAGAGAAATTATTATTTCAATCGATAGTATATTATGGTTAGGCTTGGTAATTGCGGAAAACCTGAAGCTCATGACAAAACTAAAATCGAGTGTATTAACGAGTGATTAGACGATTAGTCAATCCCTACAAAATCATTTTTACCCGAAGGCATTTCATAGATTTCTAAATCAAAAAAAGGAATTGATGCAAAAATATGGTCAAAGATATCGGCCATAATGTATTCATAACTTTCAAATCGTTTGTCGTTAGAAAAAGTATAAATCTCTAAGGGGACGCCTTGCGGTGTGGGCTGCAGTTGGCGACAAAGCAAAATCATATCCTTGTTTAATCCAGGATACTGACTTAAATATTGGGTGATATATTTTCGAAAAAGCCCAAAATTCGTCATGTTCCTTCCGTTGATTAAAACCGATTTATCCACTTGATGTGTTTTATTGTAGTTATTAATTTCCGTTTGGCGGAGATCTATATAAGTACTAACAAGTTGAATTTTTTTCAATTCCTGAAGTTCTTTTTCATCTAAAAAGCGAATGCTATTAGCTTTGATTAAAATATGCCTTTTTATTCGACGTCCGTCTGAATTCAACATGCCACGCCAGTTTCTAAAAGAATCCGAAATCATGCTATAGGTTGGAATAGTGGTAGTTGTATTATCGAAATTTCGAACTTTAACCGTAGCCAAATTGATTTCAATTACATCACCATCGGCACCAAATTTGTCAAATGTTATCCAATCTCCAATACGAACCATATCATTTAACGAAACTTGCACACTTGCCACAAATCCTAGGATTGTATCTCTGAATATTAAAATTATAATGGCTGAAATAGCTCCAAAAGTTCCCAGCATTGTTCCGGTTGTAATGTCGAAAATTTTGGAAACCACAAAAATAAAAGCAAAAATCCACAACACGATCATAATTACTTGAATGTAACTGTCAATAGGTTTGTCGCTATATCTGGGGTTAAGTTTTAAATGATCTCGTACTGCATTAAAAATAGTTTTGATAATCCATAAACTCAGCAAAACAATATAAATCCCTATGAGTTTTCCAAAAATAGATTCCCAATACACAAATTTTTCCAAAATTATTGGAACACATTTATATATAAAAAGCAGCGGAATTAAATGAGCAATATATTTTGCTGTTTTATTGGAAACTAATAAATCGTCAAATCTTGTTTTTGTTCTTCGAGCAATAATAATCATGGTTCGCACCAATACAAATCGGAAAACCAAATAGATTACATAAGATAAAACAGAAAGAATAAAAATATTTACAGCCAAACTTAAATAAGCCGAAATAGTTTCTCCAAAATCTAATTTCTTTAGCAATGTATAGCACCATCCACATAATTTTTCAACTAGTTTATGCATGTTTCAAGTATTTTTTTTCAATATAAAAAGTCCCAAACGGAAGAAGTGACGCAATTTGAACGATTAAAAAGGCTGTAATTGTCCACTTTTGATTTTTCCAAATAATAAATGCTAAAATTACATAGGATATAAATAATAATCCATGAGCCATTCCAATTGGATATAGTAAAGATTTATAAAATTCGAGATTCAAACGCTTTATAATTAACATATTAAAAAATAATACTAAATATGAAATTCCTTCGGCAATGGCAATAAACTTAAAAAGCTTGGTCATAATTTATATTTTATGCTGCAAAAATAATGAATATGATTAATTATATAAGGCGATAAACAAGAAAGAAATTATATTTGTCATTATGAGTAAACGCGATTTAAAAAAGTACTTACACGAGCTCAATAAAGAGCAACTGGAAGAGCAAATCATCGAATTGTATCACAAGTTCAGTGATGTAAAAGTCTATTATGATTTTGCATTCAATCCCAATGAGGATAAATTAGTTCGTGAAGCGAAGATCAAAATATCCAATGAATATTTTCCTGTAAAAGGAAAAAAGTCAAAAATGAGACGTTCCGTAGCTCAAAAATTCATCAAACATTTTATAACACTTGGCGTAGATGTATTCATAATCGCTGATATAATGCTATATAACATTGAGATTGCTCAAACATTTTCGGCTGAAAAAACAATCAAACAAGAATTCTTTTTCAAAAGTATGTTGACTTCTTTTCAACAAGCCGTTAGTTTTTTGATGGAGCAAGGGATTTTCGTTGAATTTAAAAGTAGAGTAGTAGCTATAAAGGATGAAACGCTGCATCAAAATTGGGTTAACCAATATGAATTCAATGCAATAGTTGAACGCTTTGAATATTAATTTATTGTAAATAACCAATTTAATGTTGGTGATAACTCTTTTTTAGCTGTACTTTTGCAAAATTGTACAAATCAACATGTCTCAAAAAGATTTTAGTAACGAAATTGAAGAAAAAAAGGAACTTTACGGTTACCAAAAAGGAGATATTGACAAAATTTTTGACCGATTAGATAACGCACCAAGTGATCATCATTTGTTATATCAATTGCCAACTGGCGGGGGGAAAACGGTTATTTTTTCAGAAATCGTTAGACGTTATTTATCGCAATATAATAAAAAAGTTGTGGTGCTAACACATCGAATAGAGCTTTGTAAGCAAACTTCTAAAATGCTTAAAGGATTTGATGTAAAAAACAAAATCATCAACAGTAATATCAAAGAATTGCCTGA
>CALQCV020000227.1 GCA_943329165.2 Candidatus Nitrotoga sp. CP45
ACTCATTTTTTTATTGAACATAATCACGGTCATCATTTGCATGTTTCCACTCCAGAAGATCCTTCAACAGCAAAATACAACCAATCATTATATACTTTTTGGATACAAACTGTTTTCGGAACCTATCGAAAAGCTTGGCAAATTCAAAAAAAACTAAATCAAATTGAAAATCGTTGTTGGTATTCTTTTAAAAATGACATGCTTTGGTATTCCTTAATTCAAATTAATTATCTGATTTTTATTTGCTTTTTCTTTGGAAGTATTGGTTTTGTTGTGGCCTTATTAGCTGGAATTGTTGGTTTTCTTTTGTTGGAAACTATCAATTATATAGAGCATTACGGCTTGAAAAGAAATCTTTTGTCTTCAGGAAGATATGAACGCGTTAGTGAAAAACATTCCTGGAATTCAAATCATATTTTAGGAAGAATTATGTTGTATGAACTAACTCGTCATAGCGATCATCATTATAAATCTCAGAAGAAATATCAGGTTTTAGAATATCATGATACTTCTCCACAAATGCCCTTTGGCTATCCAACTAGCATGGTTTTATCTTTGTTTCCGCCTCTTTGGTTTGCTATTATGAATAAAAGAATTCCATTAGAAATGAAATCCTAAAAACTTCTAACTTCTAACTTCTAACTTCTGATTATCTTTGTCGAAAATTTAAAGAAATGTCTAAACCTGTTAGAGTTCGTTTTGCTCCAAGTCCAACCGGACCTTTACACATTGGAGGTGTTAGAACTGCCTTATTTAATTACTTATTTGCCAAAAAAAATAACGGCGTTTTCTATTTACGGATTGAAGATACGGACCAAAACCGTTATGTTCTCGGAGCGGAACAATATATTTTTGAAGCTTTAGATTGGTTGGGAATTGCGCCTAGTGAAACCGTTGGGAGGAATGAAAAATTCGGACCATATCGTCAATCCGAACGAAAAGAGTTGTATAAACAATATGCTGACCAATTGCTAAATTCAGGTTGGGCGTATTATGCTTTTGATTCCGCAGAAGTTTTAGATTTTCACAGAAAACAACACGAAGATCAAGGAAAAACATTTATCTATAATTGGCATAATCGTGAAAAGTTGGATACTTCTTTAGTCACTTCAAAAGAAGAAACGGAGAAAAGAATTGCTTCGGGAGAAGCATATGTGGTTCGTTTTAAAACTCCAGTGAATGAGACTTTGCATTTGCATGATATCATTCGTGGTGATATTAGTTTTGAAACAAATCTGTTAGATGATAAGGTTTTATTCAAATCTGACGGAATGCCTACTTATCATTTAGCAAATATTGTTGATGATCATTTAATGGAAACCTCACATGTCATCCGTGGTGAAGAATGGCTGCCATCAATGCCGTTGCACTCATTATTATACAAAGCCTTTGGTTGGGAAGCGCCTGAATTTGCCCATTTACCATTGATTTTAAAACCTATCGGAAACGGAAAATTATCAAAACGCGATGGCGATAAATTAGGTTTTCCAGTATTTCCATTAGAATGGAAGACGGAAGAAGGCACTTCTTCAGGCTACAGAGAAAAGGGGTTTTTCCCGGAAGCTGTAATTAATTTCTTGGCATTATTAGGCTGGAATGATGGCACCGAGCAAGAGATGTTTTCTTTAGAAGAATTAGTAGAAAAATTCGATTTAAACCGAGTTCATAAAGCTGGAGCCAAATTTGACCCAGATAAAAACAAATGGTTCAATCATCAGTATTTGCAGAAACAAAGTGATGAAAGTCTTGCTGAAAGCTTTGTTAGAGATTCTTCCTTCGTTAGAATGACAAATAAACCTGAAATGACAAAACTGGTGAAGATTGTTTCGCTGATAAAAGAGCGCGCGAACTTTGTTTCAGAGTTCTGGGAAATGAGCAGTTTCTTTTTTGAAGCACCAACATCCTATGACGAAAAAGCTTCCAAAAACTGGAAAGAAGACACTGGAGATTTAATGAAACAGTTGATCGCTGTTCTTTCAGGCATTGAAGATTTTACTTCTGTAAATATTGAAACTATTGTCAAAGACTGGATGTCTCAAAACGAAATTGGAATGGGAAAAGTAATGCAACCGTTCCGTTTGAGTTTGGTGGGTGCCTTAAAAGGGCCTCATCTTTTTGATATTGTAGAATTGATTGGTAAAGAAGAAACCATAAAGAGATTAGAGAAAGCAATCACAAGTTTATAAAAAATAAAAGTCGCGAAAAACGGGACTTTTATTTTTATAGGTTAAGAACAACTTGACCATTTATCGTTCCTAAATTCCCTTTGAAGCTATCTCTGTTATTCAACGCTCTTAAACCATCGTATTTATTGAGTTTATTCAATAAATTGGTAAATCCATATTCATAAAAATTGCATTCCATAGATCATGCTCCAATTATTATAATAATTTCCACGGACAGAAAGTCCGCCAGCAAAACCAATATCCGGTGATGCTTTAAAATTAATGGTGAATAAAGTTGTTTGTGAAATCCCCGCAGAAATCCCAATTCTATTGCCATCTCTTCGGCCGTATTGTGCAAATTCAATAGTTGTAGTCAACAATAAAAGGATTGAAATTTTTTTAATCATTAATTCGAAACTTTTAATTTGTAACAAACACACATTTTTTCCGTACAACAACTTTACTAACTTAAATATTAAAAAATTATGCCATTTATTTATATCATTTTATTTCTTGGTGTTATCATTTTGTTCTCTTCATTTTTTACAGTAAAACAACAAACCGCTGTCGTTGTAGAGCGATTCGGAAAGTTCTTAAGCATCCGAAATTCTGGTTTACAGCTTAAACTTCCAATCATTGATCGAATTGCCGGTCGGGTGAACCTACGAATTCAGCAACTAGATGTTATCATTGAAACACAAACCAAAGACAACGTTTTTGTTAAAATGAAAGTTTCAGTACAGTTTAAAGTAATTCCGGAACACGTTTATGAAGCGTTTTATAAATTAGAATATCCTCATGATCAAATCACGGCTTATGTATTTGATGTGGTACGCGCTGAAGTTCCGAAGTTAATTTTAGATGATGTGTTTTTAAGAAAAGATGATATTGCAATTGCTGTAAAACGAGAATTAAATGAAGCGATGACGACATATGGTTATGACATTATCAACACTTTGGTTACCGATATCGACCCAGATATTCAAGTGAAAAATGCAATGAACAGAATCAACGCTGCAGAAAGAGAAAAAACTGCAGCCATGTTCGAATCAGATGCACAACGAATAAGAATTGTAGCCAAAGCTAAAGCCGAAGCCGAAAGTAAAAAATTACAAGGCCAGGGTATTGCTGACCAACGTAGAGAAATTGCCAAAGGTTTAGTAGAAAGTGTTGCTGTTTTAAACGAGGTTGGAATCAATTCACAAGAAGCATCGGCTTTGATTGTAATTACGCAACATTACGACACGCTTCAGGCAATTGGCGCTGATACAAATTCTAATTTGATTTTATTGCCAAATTCACCTCAAGCCGCAAGTGATATGTTAAACAGTATGGTAACTAGTTTCACAGCATCAAACATTATTGGCGAAGAAATGAAAAGACAACCAAGAAAAGTTAAGAAAACAGGAAATCATACTTCGTTAGATTATAATCCGTCTGACAATTCTAGCCCTGAAGAACCAGCAAAATAATAGTCGTTACATTTGATAAAAAAGAGGCCTAATCGCCTCTTTTTCTACTTATATACCAATTGATTGCAAAGGGAATCGCAATCTTTAAAATCGTTCCAAATATTCCTGATGTTGCTTTTTGATAGATGTCACTAATTAACGAAACTGTTTTAGA
>CALQCV020000228.1 GCA_943329165.2 Candidatus Nitrotoga sp. CP45
ATGGACATTAAATACTACCTATTACTCTTTAGGAAATTCAACCTCACCAGTTACAACATTAACCTCGGGCTCGGGAACTTCGGTTACTATTCCTATTGCTAATGAAAGCCATTACAGCAGAATGTATACTTTTTACTTTACGGATGACAATGGCTGTCAGTCTCCAGCCACACAGGTTTTTGTTGCAAAAAAATATGATTTCCAGGAATCAATTGAAGGTACTTATCAAGATACTAACAATGATGGGATAGTCAATGTAGGTGATAGTATAATATATCACATCATACTTAGAAATTACGGTAATTGTGATGTTGGAAACAGTGATATTACTGTTGGCACAGATCCTGGCTTCACCCAATTTGCTTCACTAGGAACTCTTAATTTCCCAGGGAATTCAGCACAAACATATGATGTCGCATATTTTATAACTGGAAATGATATTTTCAATGGCTATGTGAATTGTGGATTACAAATAAATCCTTTAGGTGTTGGATATAATTTCTCTAACGCTATTTTGTATGCTACTACAGCGTTAAATACGAATGGTATCCGCTTAACTGCATTTATTGATTCGAACAACAACGGAACGAAAGAGCCTTCTGAACTTTTATATGCTTTTGGAGATTTTCAATATACTAAAAACAATGGAGTCAACAATGTAATAAATTCTTCCAACGGAAGTTATTTAATTCCGGAATGGAATCCCGCAAACTCATATACTATCTCATTTGTTGTTAATCCAATATTTTCGAACTTTCTGAGTTCATTTGCAAGCTATTCAGGTATAACATCAACAGCAGGAACCGGAATTACTGATTATTATTTTCCGGTTACTTACATTAATTCAACCGGAGATTTACAAGTAAATATCATTCCAATTGGTGCTTCACCTCGCCCGGGATTTGAATATAAAAACAGAATCGCTTACCTGAATAGTTTTAATTATGCTGTTTCTGGCACCCTAACTTTTACAAAAGATACTTTAGTTACCATTAATTCGGTATCGCAAACAGCAGTTACAAATAACGCTAACGGATTCACTTATAATTTTAATCTTCAACCCTTTGAAGCAGGTTATATTGATGTTGCTATGCAAGTAAGTCCTTCTGCTGTTTTGGATAGTTTATTAACCAATGTTTCTTCTATAACTATCCCTGTAAATGATGTTTATCTTCAAAACAACAATAGCAGTTTAACCCAAACTATTGTCAACTCTTACGATCCAAACAATAAAATAGAAACCTATGGCGGTAAAATTTTATTTCCAACTTTTTCTTCAAATGAATATTTAACATATACTGTAAATTTTGAAAATACGGGAACTGCTAATGCAATCAACATACAAGTAACTGATAATTTAGACTTTAGGCTTGATGAAAATTCAATAATACTGATGAACTCAAGTGCTAATTGTATCTTAGAAAAGTCAGGAAAATTTTTAAAATGGATATTTGACGGCATTCAACTGCCTCCGACGGGCAAAGGATTTGTGACTTTTAAAATTAAACTAAAACCCGGATTTACACCTGCAACTGTAATTCAGAATACTGCCAATATTTATTTTGATACCAATCCGGCTATTACTACAAATGTTTGCACTACTGAATTTGTAACTACATTGTCTAATGAAGATATTACTTTCAACGAATTAAGATATTTTCCTAATCCAGTTAAAAATAGTTTGTCTATTAGTAATGCTTCTATCATTACTCAAGTTGAAATCACTTCGGTTTTAGGTCAAAAATTGTTGGCTAAAAAATGTAACGGTTTGCAAACGGAAATCGACCTGTCAACATTTACTGAAGGGGTTTTCCTTGTTAAAGTTAAAGCTGAAAACCAAGAAAAAACCTTTAGAATAATCAAGGAATAATCTTTTTTACTTAAAAATGGTAAAAAGCATCTTCAATATGCTCAATTTTATAAGTTTTGTCTTCTTTGTAGATTGCCATAATATCAAAGCGGACTTCAACATCTAAATCATTAGAAATTACATATTCATTTACGGCTTTGACTAAGAGTTGGATTTTCTTTGGTTTTACAAAGTCCTGAGGTAAACCAAATTCAATACTCGACCTTGTTTTAACTTCTACAATGGCTAAAATGTTTTCTTTTTGAGCGATGATATCAACTTCGGCTTTTTGAAATGTCCAATTGGTTTCCAGAATGTCATAGCCGTTTTGCTGTAGAAATTCTACGGCTAATTCTTCACCTAATTTACCAAGTTCATTATGCTCTGCCATTTTTTTAGATTGTTAGATTTTTAGAAAGTTAGACTTCATATATTTTTTCTAATAATCTAACCATTCTAAGTAGTCTAAGATGTCTACTCAAAAACTACTTTACTTTGTTCGGCATTGACTTCAATTGAAACTTGTCTCCCAAAAATCAACGCGCGATTGTCTCTTATATGTCCTGCTGGGAAATTATAAATTATGGGAATGTTTAATCCTTTAACCGTATCTTCAATTATTTCGAGAGCATTTCTTCCCCACGGAATGTCATTATCTTTCATTTCGGTCATAGCGCCAACAATAATTCCTTTTAAGCTTTGCAGACATCCATTTCGTTTTAAATTCATCATCATCCGGTCAACATGATATAAATATTCATCCAAATCTTCTAGGAACAATATTTTATCCGAACAATCAATCGCCGATTCAGAGCCTAACAGACTGTATAAAATCGAAAGGTTTCCACCAACCAATTCTCCTCTGGCTTTACCATTATGATTCAAAGCATCACAATCTAAAGTATATTGTAATTTGTCTCCAAACAACGCTGCACACAACGAATTTTTAGCTTCATCTGTCGCCCTCGGAATTGCGACTGGCATAGTTGCATGCAAGGACTCAATTCCCATTCGGTTCAAATGACTATGCAAAACGGTCACATCGCTAAAACCAATTATCCATTTTGGTTTTTGTTTGAATTTGGTGAAGTCCAATTTATCAATAATTTTCACCGTTCCATAACCGCCGCGAACACACCAAATCGCTTTGATATTCGGGTTGTCCATTTGCTGCTGAAAATCTGCTGTGCGTTGTTCTTCCGTTCCTGCCAATTGATAATAATCTAATCCAATTGTGTTTCCGATTTTTACTTTTAATCCCCAACCTTCGAGTAAATCAATGGTTGGTTTTAAATTGTCATCAATGTTTTTTCTTGCCGTAGAAACGATGGCAACAGTGTCGCCTTTTTGCAGATAAGCTGGTGTAATCATCTTTTTTTGAGAATGAAGATTTAAAAAAAATAAAGAATGTAGAATAAAGAATATAGATTTTTTGTTCATTTTTGAAAATGATATGAGCAAATATAAACAAATTTATAGTTTAAGAAAACCAACGCCGTAGCCCAGATTACTTCACAATGTGTTTATTTTTATTTGTGTTCAGTGAACTACGTTTGCAACGGAAATCCTTTTTGGATTACCCGAAGCGAAGCGCAGGGAAATCAATGGCCCTCAGCGAAATGACAAAAAGATTGCAGTGTAAAGCTGGACCCGAGCTCCTAAAAGAGCGAATTGGCGAAGCAAATAGCTTCAAATAAAAAAGCTATTGCTTATTTTTGCAAATTACATACTGAATTTATCATGTTAGAAAACCCAACCCGAGGCTTTGCCGAACTGAGCGAAGCTAAAAGATATACCATTACCGCCGCATTGCCGTACACTAACGGACCAATTCATATTGGGCATTTAGCGGGCGTTTATGTGCCATCTGATATTTATGCCCGTTATTTAAGATTACAAGGGAAAGATGTGGCCTTCATGTGCGG
>CALQCV020000229.1 GCA_943329165.2 Candidatus Nitrotoga sp. CP45
ATCTGATTTCCCTGATGGATCTCCAATCATACCAGTTGCACCACCAACCAGGACAATTGGTTTATGACCAAAGTTTTTCAAATGCAAGAGTAAAATAATTTGCACCATACTCCCAATATGCAACGAATCCGCCGTCGGGTCAAAACCAATATAAGCGGTCGTGACTTCATTAAGCAGCTGTTCTTCGGTTCCCGGCATGCTGTCATGGTACAAGCCACGCCATTTTAATTCTTCGACTAAATTCCTCATGGTAATCAATTTGACGCAAAGATAAACAGAATTAGGAATTAGGATTAAGGAATTGGGATTTTTTGAAACACAACATTCCCTTTTCCATAGCAACTGCTCCCGCTGTCCGCTCTAAATGATAGTTTGCTCCCACCTGTCTGCCGGCAGATGGTCGGGTTATTAGACACGTTTGTCATCCCCAAGTTGTTAAATTCCTAATTCCTTAATCCTAATTCCCAAATCTTAATTCCAAATTCGTAAATTCGCTAGATGATATTAGTCACGGGCGGAACAGGTTTAGTTGGAGCACATTTGCTTCTTCATTTAGTTGAATATGAAGATTCAATTCGGGCAATATACAGACAATCTACTACTATCAAAAAAACAAAGTTTCTTTTTCAGTTACATCAAAAAGAACATTTATTTTCCAAAATTGATTGGGTTGTGGCTGATATTACTGATGTCCCTTCTTTAGAGATTGCTTTTCAAAACATTGATTATGTCTACCATTGCGCCGGTTTAATTTCATTTGACCCCGATGATGAAGAAAAACTACGTAAAGTAAACATAGAAGGAACAGCCAATATTGTTAACTTCTGCCTCGCATACCAAATCAAAAAACTATGTCACGTAAGCTCTATAGCCGCTTTTGGAAATGTTGCGTCAAGCGAAATTCCAATAGATGAAGAAACGGAATGGAATCCTGAAGCATACCACAGCGACTATGCCATTTCAAAATATGGTGCCGAAATGGAAGTTTGGCGTGCACAACAAGAAGGTTTACAAGTGGTAATGGTAAATCCTGGCGTGATCTTAGGGTCTATGATTTGGTATGAATGTAGCGGTGCAATTTTTACCAAGGTCAAAAACGGACTAAAATTCTACACACTAGGTGAAACTGGATATGTTGGCGTAAATGATGTGGTTTCAATTATGATTCAACTAATGAAAAGTGAGATTATTGGCGAACGTTTTTGCCTTGTTTCCGAAAATATAAGCTATCAAAAAATAATCAATACTATTGCTCAAAATCTAAACACCCGAGGCGGAGCCGAACGGAGCGGAGCTAAACCAAAACCAAATTTCTATGCGAGACCTTGGATGACAGCTATTTTATGGAGAATAGATTGGTTTTTGAATACTTTTTTTAGAACCAAAAGAAAACTGTCAAAACATGCCGCAACAGCTATTCATACGTTAGACAAATACGATAACCGTAAAATAAAAAATCCGGAATTTTCGCGATTGAATTTTGAGTTTCAAAGTATTGATAGTGTGATTAAAGAAGTTATTTCTCAACAAAAATAATTATTGCACTTGTGGTGTATCTGAATTTAAAGTACTGTTTGGATTTAGCGGAGCAGTCTGACCATTTTTGGTCATTTCGGCTTCAATTTTCAAATTTTCTGCGCTCAGTTTTTCTTTAACTTTTTCAAAGATTTTTTTATATTCCTCAAGATCGGATGCGTAATATTTATTGCTTTTTGCAAATTGAATACTGTCTATTTTATATTTTTTATAAATATAATCGTTTTCCATTTTCACGGTTATACCACCATTGATGTTCTGGCTTTTGATAGCTTCCAATAAGGAAATATCATATAAAATATCTATCATTTTGTCTTTATCAATAAGGTTTTTAGGCTTTTCAACTGAACTTGAATTGCACCCAAAAAACAGCACTATTAAACCTAAAAGAAGACTTTTATTATTCATACTTCAATACTTTTAGAAGGAATTGTTTCACCAGTTCGCTGGCGCTTGTGTCGTGAACCTGGGGCTTCATATTAAATTTTTTATCTGTTAAAAAGCAAACGCTTTCCAACAGGAATATCTTTTACTTTAAAATTTTGATAAACCAACTCGCCATTCACAAAGGTATGGGTAATTCTTGATTTAAAATTATAACCATCAAATGGCGACCAACCACATTTGGCCAATATATTTTCTTTCTTGACATTCCAAGGTAAACTTGGATTTATAATAACTAAATCGGCATAAAATCCCTCTTTTATAAAACCTCTTTTTTCAATTTTAAAAATCTTTGCCGGATTGTGACACATTTTTTCTACAATCTTTTCTACTGAAATCTTCCCTTGATGATTGGCTTCAAACATGGCCACCACAGCATGTTGCACCAATGGCCCGCCAGAGGGCGCTTTCAAATACGATTGTTGTTTTTCTTGCAATGTATGCGGCGCATGATCCGTTGCAATAACATCAATTCTATCATCAAGCAACGCTTCCCACAGCGCTTTTCTATCATCCGCAGATTTAACTGCAGGATTCCATTTAATAAAATTGCCTTTGGTAGCATAATCCTCGTCCGAAAACCAAAGATGGTGTATGCAAACTTCGGCGGTGATTTGCTTTTCTTCTAACGGAATTTTATTGGTAAATAAATCCAACTCTTTAGCGGTAGAAAGATGAAAAACATGTAACCTCGCTCCCGTTTTTTTAGCCAATTCAATAATTCTAACTGTAGATTTATAACATGCTTCTACACTTCTTATTTCTGGATGAAATTTAACTGGAATGTCATCGCCGAACTGTAATTTGTACCTTTCTAAATTAGCCTTAACTGTAGATTCATCTTCACTATGTACGGCAATTAACAATTCGGTATTTGAAAATATTTTTTCTAATGATTCCATGTTGTCTACTAACATATTTCCTGTAGAAGAACCTAGAAATAGTTTTAACCCAGCGACGTTCTTTGGATTTGTTTTGAGAATTTCTTCTAAATTATCATTCGTTCCGCCTAACATAAAGGAATAATTGGCATACGACGTTTTAGCGGCGATTTGATATTTTTCTTCTAAAATTTCCTGGGTAACCGCATTCGGTAAAGTGTTGGGTTGTTCTATAAAAGATGTAATTCCGCCGGCTACAGCCGCACGACTTTCGGAAGCAATATCGCCTTTATGCGTTAAACCAGGCTCGCGAAAATGTACTTGATCATCAATGGCGCCCGGTATAAGATAACTTCCTTCGGCATCAATGATTTTACAGCTGGAAAGTTTTGGGCTAATGCTTTCTGCGATTTCAACAATAAACTCGTTTTCAATCAAAACATCGCCTTCAAAAATGGTTCCTTCGTTTACAATTTTGGCATTTTTAATTAAAACGGTATTCATATTATAATTGATTTAAAAACTTTTCAAACCTTAAAGAAATAACCCCAAAAATAGCTTCCTTAATAATTGAACCGCTCATTTTGGACTCTCCTTTTGTCCTATCAGTAAAAATGACCGGAACTTCTTGTATATTAAAATTTTTAGCGAAAGCCCTATATTTCATTTCAATTTGAAAAGCGTAACCAATGAATTTTATTTTATCTAAATTTATTTTTTCCAGTACTTGTCTGTTGTAACAAATAAATCCGGCAGTAGCGTCCATGATTTTCATGCCTGTAATCATTCGCACATAAACTGAGGCAAAATAAGAAAGTAACACTCTGCTTAAGGGCCAATTCACCACGTTTACACCCGTTACATAACGAGAACCGATGGCTAAATCGGCACC
>CALQCV020000230.1 GCA_943329165.2 Candidatus Nitrotoga sp. CP45
CTGCTGGTGTTGCCAAACAGGAAGGTGTAAACAATGTTTTTGTACGTGGACTCGGTGACAGATATAACTCTACTTCTTTAAACGGACTACCACTTCCTTCTGAAGATCCTGTTTACAAGAATATTTCATTAGAATTTTTTGGTTCGAATATTATTAAAAACATCAATATCAATAAAACATTCAATTCAGTTTTATATGCTGATGTAGCTGGTGCCAACATTGATATTTCTTCAAAAGAACTAGATAAAAAAAGTTATTTTTCTGCAGCTGTAGGTACTGAATACAATAACAATGCCTTTTCGGCTTCTAATTTTTTTGTAGCAGACGGAAACTATAGTTATTTGGGTTTCTTGCAAAACGGTAAAAATGTACCCATTTCAAATTTGCAGACATATGGATTTGACACCAATTTTAAACCTGAAGAAAAAAGCACTCCTATCAATACCAACTTTAACATTTTAGCCGGTAGAAAATTTGATTTAGGAGGAAGTCAATCATTATCCATATTCGGTGTTTTAATGAATGACAGTAAATTTCAATTCAAAGAAGGCTTGGTTCGTCAAATAACCAGTACTGGTGCGAGAAGACAAGATATGAATCTTGAAAAATCAGAATACAAAGCTACACAGGCATTATTAACTAATGTAAAATACAAATTTGACAAAGGAAGTTTAGCATGGAACTCTCTTTTCATTCATGACAACAATCAATCAGTAGGTGATTATAGCGGTTTTATGGTTGGTATTGATGGTGATGATATAGATTACACCCGTAATAAATCATTTATCCGTCGTCAGCAAATGAATGACAATAATCTATTGGTAAATCAATTACTTGCAGACTACAAATTTTCAGATAAAATAAGTGCAAATGTAGGCGTTGCATATAATGCCATGCGTGGTTCTGAGCCTGACCGAAGAACCAATACTTATGGTTATGACTATAATGGAACAAATGGTCAGATTGTAGGTTTGTTTCCAGGGTTGAATAACCGTTATTTTTCTACTATGGAAGAAAACGACCTTACGGCAAAAGCAGAAATAGATTATACCCTTAATCCTTCTAGCGAATTAAAAAAAGTACTGACTGTTGGTGGAAATTTCAGAACCACCGATAGAACGTTTGATTATCTTCAAATCAACTACTCTTTTGGTAACATCACTCCTGTTAACATAGAAAATCCTGAAGCGGTATTTAAGCAACAAAATTTAGATTTAGGTAGGACAAATGGAGGTTTTGACCTTGTCACATTACGTGGAACTGGAGCCAATGCTTTTGATCCGTTTTATTATCTTGCTGACAGAGATGTAGTAGCAGGTTATGCTCAAATGGTATATCCGTTCAGCGAAAAACTGACAGCGCAGGTAGGAGTTCGTTTTGAGAACTTCAAACAAAGGATTGACTGGGACACATATCTTTCGAGTAGTGTAAACGATTTAACCATTGACCCTTCAATAATTGAAAAAACTTATGTTTTACCAAGTATCAGTTTAAAGTATAGTATCACCGATAAAAGTGCTTTGCGTTTTGCCGCAAGTGAAACTTATACAATGCCTCAATTCAAAGAAGCTGCACCTTTCTTGTATGAAGATATTAACTTCTCTGAATTTGGAAACCCAGATTTGATTCCTTCAACTGATTATAATTTTGATTTAAAATATGACTGGTATTTGTCTAAAAAGGAAGTTATCTCATTCGGAACATTCTACAAATACATTCAAGATCCTATTAGCCGAGTGCGTGTCTCATCGGCATCAAACGATCTTTCTTACATTAACACCTCTAGTGCATTTGCAACAGGTGTTGAAGTCGAAGTACGCAAATCGTTATATACAGTAGAAAGTGACATCCGCAACCGTGATTTATCTTTCGGATTAAATACTTCTTATTTATATACTGAACAAAAACAGGATGATGTATTGTCAGATAAATTAACACCTTCATTTACGCATGACAAAGGAAGAATGCAAGGCGCATCACCTTTACTTATAAATGCCGACTTGAGCTATAACTCAAGCAACGATAATACTTCACTTACCACAACTGTAGTATTTAATTACTCTCATGATAAAGTATTTTCTTTAGGTACCGTTGGTCTTGAAAACATCGTGGAAAAAAGTGTTCCAACGCTCGATTTTATAAACAAGTTTGAATTGAAAAAATACAAATTAGGCTTTAGCCTTGGTATTAAAAACCTCTTAAACCCAGAGTTTAGACTTACACAGGAAACTACAGATTTAAGCGGACAAAAAAACGATACTGAAGTAAGCAATTATCGCAAAGGATTAGTGGTAAGCTTCGGATTGAACTGGACATTATAAACAAATAACTTTTTATCTTTAATATTAATATTTATAACTATGAACACAATTAAAAAAAATTTTATGATTTCTGCTATCACAAGTCTTATGGTAGCATGTAGTAGTGATGACAATTCTACTCCAGCAGAAGAACTTGACGGAGTAATCACTTCATTGACTGACCCTGATTACGATGCAAACAACTTAAAAGGAATTATCGGTGCTAACATCGATTTACCTGCAGGTGAGTACAAATTAACTGGTGGTTTAGTTGTAAGATCTCCTTACACTTTGAAATTAAATCCAGGGACTGTTGTTAAAGCGTCTGCTGGTTTAAGTGGTACTGCTACTGGTATCTATTTAATCGTTGACCAAGGTGCTAAACTTGATGCAGTAGGTACTGCAGCAGCCCCTATTACTTTTACTTCTGATGCGGCTACGCCTGCACCAGGTAACTGGGGAGGAATAATCCTTTGCGGTTATGCTCCTATTTCACGCCCTTCATCTGTAAATGCGGCTAGCGCAGCAAACTATACTGCTGTAACCGAAGTTGTGAACCATTTTTATGGTGGTAATGTTGTTACTGACAACTCTGGTCACATAGAATATGTTAAGATTCTTTACTCTGGTGCTAAAATCAATGATTCAAAAGAGTTTAATGGTCTTACACTTTATGCTGTAGGAAATGGGACTGTCCTAAAAAACATCGCTATTTTTAATGGAAGCGACGATGCTATTGAGTTCTTTGGTGGTACTGTTAACGTTGAAAACATTTTATGTGTAAATGCAGATGACGATATGTTTGACTGGACTCAAGGATGGAATGGGCGCGCCAAAAACTTTTACGGAATCAGAGAATTAGGTTTTGGAGACCCAACTTCACCAGATCCGAGAGGTATTGAAGCAGACGGAAACTTTGACGGTTCAAATCCAGCTTGGATTGTTCAATCTAATCCAACTTTGGAAGATTTCACATTAGTAAACAATTCTACGAACATTACGCTTTCTGATGCTATCAAATTAAGAAGAAATACTGGTGTTACAATAACAAATACTAAACTTATTTGGGGCGCTGGTGTTGCTTCAACTGATTTAGTTGACTTAACTGATGCTGCAGGTGATGGTAATGGCTCTTTAATCAATGTTTCTATTACTGCTGAGGGTGCTGTTTCTACAGGTGCTATCAAAAAAGGTACTGGTATTGGTGTGCCTGCAACTATTACTGTGGCTGCTGGTGCAACAGGTGCAAATACATCTGCATTCGCTTGGACAGGTTATACATTCTAAGAAATATAACATAATTTTAAAAGTATCCCGGAATTAATTTTTCGGGATATTTTTTTTTGGTCCGCTATTTGAAATAAATTTTATACATTTGTACAATCCAAGTTGAAATCATGAAAAAAAATTACTTTATAATAACCATATTCCTTATGTTTTCTCTTGTTA
>CALQCV020000231.1 GCA_943329165.2 Candidatus Nitrotoga sp. CP45
AGTAAAACCCCAATCATTTCTCGCTGTATGTAAGTCGGAATGACAAACACCACAGTATAAAATCTCAATCTCGATGTCTTTTGGCAATGCTACTCGGCGCTCAATATTCATTTCTTTTAGTGGCGCTGTGGTACTACTTGTACCGAAGGCTTTTACGTTTGTTGTTTCCATCTTTATTTTCTTCTGGTGTTATTATATTTAATGCCACACAAATTTAGTCTATTTACTACAAACAAATTGCGTATGTTATATAAAGTAATGTTAAAGTTATTGCTTCTTGAATAGTGAGTCGGTAACCCTACGATAGTAACAATAGTTATTCTAATTATTACAGAAGAAGCTATAGACGGAAGTAATTTGCATTCTTTGTGGCTGGTAGTTTTAATTAAAAATAGTTACCAGCATTTCTTTTAATAAATCACCTTGTGGCAAACTATTAGCCCCAACACCTTTGCTTTTCACATCAATATCGCGGAGCTTTCCAATAATGGCGCTTACTTTTTTCATCGGATAATTATGTGCTGCTGCAATGTAATCATTAACAAAATAAGGATTTACCTTTAAAATTTTAGCTGCATTGCCTGGAGATTTATCCTTTAAACCATGATACTGTAGCAAAGCCGAAAAGAAGCTGAATACCAAACCATTGGTCATCACAATCGGATTGTCTTTTTGGTTTTGAGCAAAATAATTTGCTATCTGATAGGCTTTGAATTGGTTTTTCTCACCAATGGCTTTTCTGAATTCAAACACATTGAAATCCTTGCTGAATCCAATATTTTCCTCGATATGATGTGGTGTAATGGTACTCCCTTTTGGTAAAATGATTTCTAGTTTGGTCAATTCGTTTGCAATCCGGCTCAAATCATTTCCAAGAAATTCAACAAGCATCGCCATCGCTTTGGGTTCAATTCCATAACCTCTCCCTTGCAAAACGCGTTTAATCCACTCGCCTACTTTGTTGTCGTACATCTTTTTGCTTTCGTAAACCAAACCATGTTTTTCGAGCGTTTTGGTTACTTTCTTGCGTTTGTCAAGGGATTTGTATTTGTAAGCGATAACCAAGACTGTCGTAGGTTGCGGATTTTCGGCATATTTTTCTAATTGGTCAATCGTTCTGGATAATTCTTGCGCTTCTTTAACAATTACCACTTGACGTTCTGCCATCATGGGGTAACGCTTCGCATTGGCTACAATATCATCAATCGTAGTATCACGACCATAAAGCACCATTTGGTTAAATCCTTTTTCATCTTCTGTCAAAAGATTAGCTTCCAAATATTCGGTGATTCTATCAATATAATAAGGTTCTTCACCCATTAGAAAATAAATAGGTTTGATATTGCCTGCTTTAATGTCATTAATTATTTTTACTACCTCTTCCAAAATAAGTTTATTTGGTTATTTGGTTATTCGTTTATTTGATAATAGATTTGTTGAATGCAAAACCTCAACTTTCCTTCCTATAACTTTCGCTTCAAAAATAGTGAAAATAAAGTGTCGATTTTTGATGACATCAGAAAAAAGTTTATCATTCTTACTCCCGAAGAATGGGTTAGACAACATGCCGTTCAATTTTTACTTGAAGAGAAAAATTATCCAAAATCGTATATCAATGTTGAAAAGTTAGTTAAAGTAAATGATATTAACAAACGCTATGATATAGTAGTTTTTCATCCTAATGGCGAATTGTTTTTATTAATAGAATGCAAAGCGCCGGAAGTGAAAATCACTCAGGAAACCTTTGATCAAATTGCACGTTATAACCTAAAATTGAAAGCGCAATACCTGATGGTAACCAACGGACTAAATCATTACTTTTGTCAAATGGACTTTGAAAATGAAAAGTATATTTTTCTCGAAGAATTACCTAGTTTAAGACAAGAGACCAAGAGATAATAGATGATAGACAAGAGAATAGCTGTAGTCATACTTAATTGGAACGGAGCAAAGTTGTTAGAACAATTTTTACCTTCAGTTGTGGCCTATTCTGATGAAGCAAAAATCTATGTGGCTGATAATGCTTCGGTAGATAATTCGATTGCGATTATAAAAGAAAAGTTTCCTGCGATTACCATTATTCAAAACGAAGGCAATTATGGTTTTGCCAAAGGGTATAATCTAGCATTGCAAGAGGTTGAAGAAGAATATTATGCTTTAGTAAACTCCGATATTGAAGTTACAGAAAACTGGCTTGCTCCTATTCTTTCAATTTTTGATGCCCAATCCAATATTGGAATAATACAACCAAAAATTTTAGATTACAAAAACAAAGATTACTTTGAATATGCTGGCGCGGCCGGCGGCTTCATAGACCAATATGGTTATCCGTATTGCAGAGGTCGGATTTTTGAAACGATTGAAAAGGACAATGGTCAATACAATGATGAGCTAGAAATCTTTTGGGCAAGCGGTGCTTGTTTCTTTATCCGAAAAGAAGTTTACAGGAAATTAAATGGTTTTGACGATGATTTCTTTGCGCATCAGGAAGAGATTGATTTGTGTTGGCGTGCATTTAATATGGGCTTCAAAATCAAATACACTTCAAAATCAGTGGTGTATCATGTTGGTGGTGCCACCTTAAATGAAAGCAATCCGAAGAAGACTTTTTTGAATTTTAGAAATTCATTATTGATGCTTACTAAAAATTTACCCGAAAATAAATTGGTTCCTATTATTTTTGTGCGTCTCATACTTGATGGTTTTGCAGGAATTCAATTTATTTTTAAAGGAAAATTTATCCATTGTTGGGCAATTTTAAAAGCGCATTTTCATTTTTATCATCTGATTAACAAAATGTTAAAAAAAAGAACCGGTACTCAATCGAATTTTTACTTTCATTCGAAAAGCGTTGTCTACCGCTACTTCCTGAAGAACGGCACCATTTTTGAAAAGTAATTTTAACAAGAGTTTATCATTTAAAACCACTCTTGAAATCTAAATTAATCCGTACTTTTGTTAAAATTTTAATTACACTATCCTATGAAAAAAGTAATTTTCGCACTTTCGTTGGTTATGCTTACACTAACGTCGTGTGGCACTAAGAAAAAAATTGCTGCTCTTGAAGCACAAAACAAAGAATGTCAAGACTTATTGAATTCGACCACCGTTAAATTAAACTTATGCCTTTCTGAAAAAGAAGCGCTTTCTAAACAGAATGATTACTTAAAACAAAACAATTCTGATTTGATTAGTAATACGAAAGATTTGACTGTTTTAACTACAAAAGGTGCTCAAAATTTGGAAAAATCATTGGAAAGCTTAAAAGAAAAAGATTTAAAAATCTCACGTCTTCAGGATGCTTTAACCAAGAAAGACAGTGTTACCTTAGCATTGGTTACTAGTTTGAAAAGCTCGGTTGGTATTTCTGATCCAGACATTGAAATCAACGTAGAAAAAGGTGTTGTTTTCATCTCAATTGCAGATAAATTATTATTCAAAAGCGGAAGTTATGTAGTAAGTGACAGAGCTAAAGAAGTGTTAGAGAAAGTAGCTAAAGTAATTAATAGCCGACCAACTTTTGAATGTATGGTTGAAGGACACACGGATAATGTGCCTTTTACTGGAAATGCAATTTTGTTAGACAACTGGGATTTAAGTGTAAAACGTTCTACGGCTATTGTTAGAGTATTGACAAATGATTTAGGTGTAAAACCATCTCAATTAATTGCTGCCGGAAGAAGCGAATTTATTCCGTTAGTCGATAATAATTCTGCAGACAACAGAGCTAAAAACAGAAG
>CALQCV020000232.1 GCA_943329165.2 Candidatus Nitrotoga sp. CP45
TATTGGGGAATTCCATTGCCAATTTGGAGATCCGAAGACGGAACCGAAGAAGTATTAATTGGTTCTGTTGCCGAATTATACAATGCCATCGAAAAATCTATTGTAGCAGGTTTTCAAAAAGAAAATCCGTTCAAAGGTTTTGAAATAGGAGACATGAGCGAGGAAAACTATGATTTAGTTGACTTGCACAAAAATGTGGTTGACGCCATCACCTTAGTTTCGACTTCAGGAAAACCAATGAAACGCGAAGCGGATTTGATTGATGTTTGGTTCGATTCGGGAGCAATGCCTTATGCACAATGGCATTATCCATTTGAAAATAAAGATAAAATTGACCAAAACAAAGATTTTCCAGCCGATTTTATTGCGGAAGGTGTTGATCAAACTCGTGGTTGGTTTTATACATTGCATGCCATCGGAACCTTGGTTTTTGATAAAATTGCCTATAAAAATGTAGTTTCAAATGGTTTGGTTTTGGACAAAAACGGACAAAAAATGTCCAAACGTTTAGGGAATGCGGTTGACCCGTTTACCACATTGGCTGAATACGGTCCAGATGCCACACGTTGGTATATGATCTCAAATGCAAATCCATGGGACAATTTAAAATTTGATATTGAAGGTGTTGCTGAGGTTCGTCGTAAATTTTTCGGCACTTTATATAACACGTATTCGTTTTTCTCGTTATATGCCAATATAGATGGATTTAAGTACGCTGAAGCTGAAATTCCATTAGAAGAAAGACCTGAAATTGACCGTTGGATTTTATCAGAATTACACACTTTGATAAAAGTAGTTGATGAAGCTTACGCCGATTATGAACCAACAAGAGCAGCTCGCGCTATTTCTGATTTTGTTCAGGAAAATTTGAGTAACTGGTATGTTCGTTTGTGCAGACGACGATTCTGGAAAGGCGAATATGAAAAAGATAAAATTGCGGCTTACCAAACATTATATAATTGTTTGATAAATGTTGCAAAATTATCCGCGCCAATCGCTCCGTTCTTTATGGATAAATTGTATCGTGATTTAGTTAACGCCACTAATAGTGAGGAATTTACCAGCATTCACTTGGCAAAATTTCCTGTTTCGGTTGAAAACTTTGTTGATAAATCACTCGAGAGCAAAATGATGAAAGCACAAACGGTTTCGTCATTGGTGTTATCACTTCGAAAAAAGGAAATGATAAAGGTGCGTCAGCCGCTGCAAAAGGTAATGATTCCTGTACTTGACGATAATCAGCGAGCTGAAATTGAGGCAGTTTCTGACCTAATAAAAGCCGAAGTTAATGTTAAAGAAATCGAACTTTTAGATGATGCCTCGGGCGTTTTAGTGAAACAAATTAAACCAAATTTCAAGGCGCTTGGACCGCGTTTTGGTAAAGACATGGGATTGATTGCCAAAGAGATACAAAATTTATCATCAGAACAAATTAACGAATTAGACACAAAAGGCGAATTATCACTTGTTATTTCAGGAAATAGTATAATTTTAACATCCGATGACGTTGAGATTTCTTCTCAAGACATTCCGGGTTGGTTAGTGGCAAACGCAAATGGTATAACGGTAGCACTAGACATTACCTTAACTGAGGAATTGATAAAAGAAGGAATCGCAAGAGAATTGGTTAACCGAATTCAAAACCTTAGAAAAGATTCAGGATTTGAAGTAACAGACAAAATTAAGGTTCATTTGCAGACAAACAATGATTTAGAAAAAGCAGTTGCAGCCAATGAAAATTACATCAAATCGGAAACACTTACAGAAACATTAGTTTTTGTGGATGATTTGAAGAGCGGAACAGAAATAGAATTTGACGACATAAAAACTAGAATATTAATCTCAAAATAGCATAAAGATGGTAGAAGAAAAAATGAGATACTCAGATGCAGATTTAGCAGAGTTCAAAGAAATTATTATAAACAAAATGGAAAAGGCAAAAGTTGACTTAGAGTTGATAAAGAGCGCCTATATGAATGATTTAAACAACGGAACTGACGATACATCGCCAACGTTTAAAGCTTTTGAAGAAGGCAGCGAAACAATGTCTAAAGAAGCCAACTCACAGTTAGCGATTCGTCAAGAGAAGTTTCTTCGCGATTTAAAAAATGCGCTTTTCCGTGTGGAAAATAAAACGTATGGCGTTTGTAAAGTAACAGGAAAACTAATTTCGAAAGAAAGATTGCGCGTTGTTCCTCACGCTACGATGAGTATTGAAGCAAAAAATCTGCAACGATAACAATTTTAAAATAAATAATGTAACGCTCCGAACGGAGCGTTACTTTTTAGAAAAATAATGCTATTTTTGCGCCACACAAGGCCTAAGGCCGAACTGTAAGAAGTAATTAAAATCCAAAAAATGTCCTTAAAAAATTCCATTTTAATCATTGCCATTATTTTGTTGGTTGACCAATTCGTCAAAATATATATCAAAACCAATTTCGTTTATGGTGAAGCCGGACAAATTGACGTTGCCAGTTGGTTTAAAATAGTACTGATTGAAAATGAAGGAATGGCTTGGGGGACAAAAATTCCTGGAACTTATGGTAAATTAATACTAACTGTTTTTAGAATCTTAGCCGTTGTAGGAATTGGCTATTGGTTGTATGACGCGAGCACAAAACACAGTTCGAATTATTTAATGATTGCCATTTCTCTTATTTTTGCAGGTGCTGTTGGGAACATAATAGATTCCGTTTTTTATGGTGTTATTTTCGATAATAGCTACAATAACTTAGCAACTTTATTTACTGAAAATCCGTATGGAACTTGGTTTCATGGAAAAGTGGTCGATATGTTATATTTCCCAATTTTTGAAGGTAATTTCCCGAAATGGTTGCCTGTTTGGGGCGGACATTCATTTAAATTTTTCAATGCGATTTTTAACATTGCCGATATGGCGATTTCAACAGGTGTTGGAATTCTAATTGTGTTTAACAAAAAAGCATTTGATAAAAAAACCTTTATAGGAACGAATAGTTAGTTGTTGGCGTAACACAATAATCTAACCGAATATCGGCCGGAGAAACATCATCAATAGTTTCTTCTGGTTCAAAAAATGACAATCCAACTTTTATAATATTTGAAGGACATTTCGAAAGAAAGTTGTCGTAAAATCCTTTACCATATCCTACTCTATTCCCTAGTTTGTCATACGCTAAAAGCGGGACAAATACCACTTCAATCTTAGCGTTCGGAACTTCTAAACCATTAACAGGCTCGTAGATATTGTATTTGTTTTTTTGAAATTTAGTAGTGTCAGTCAACAAATAGTTGGTCATTTCAAGCGTGTCAAAATTACTTTTGGCAACCACGATTTCTTTGTCTTTCCCCGCCAAAATTTGAAGAACAAATTCAGTCTCTACTTCTTTTTGTTCTTTGATAGTTAGAAACAAATGGAAATAGGTTTTCTCCCAAACCTTCCTGCCGTCAGGCATGGCGTCTAATTGCAGCATTGTATTGGCAATAGCTAAACTCTTGTCATCAATTTCGTCAAGCGATAATTCTTCGCGCAAGGCTTTATATTTAGCTCGGAGTTCTTTTTTGTCCATACTTCAAAAGTACTTTAATTTTTATAACTTTGAAATCCTAAATCCTCATTCCAAAGTCCCAAATGAATATTCCTTCTATCGAACTTCAAATACACACGCTTCCGGATAATCCGGGCGTGTATCAGTATTATGATAAAGAAGGCAAAATTCTCTATGTCGGCAAAGCCAAAAATCTTAA
>CALQCV020000233.1 GCA_943329165.2 Candidatus Nitrotoga sp. CP45
AACTACAGCAGGAACAGGTGGCGCAATATCTCCACAGGACGAATACAGATACGATGATGGTTCAGGTTTTTCAGCATGGAGTATCTCTACACCAAGTTTTACGGCGGTAGCTGGAACAAATACAATAGAATCAAGAAGGACATCAACAGGTTCAGGATGTTCGACAGCTGCCGGTAACACAGTGAGTTGGACGGTTTCAAATGTAAACACATGGATTGGCGGCATAAGCACAGCTTGGAATAATGCATTAAACTGGTCTTGTGGTACTGTTCCAATTCCTGCAACCGATGTAACGATTGGCACATCAACTAATGACCCTATTATAACCTCAAATGTAGCCATCAACTCCTTGATCATCAATTTGGGTGAAACGTTGACTGTGAATTCAAATTATGATTTAGCGGTAAGCGATGTCATTGCAAATACGGGAACTTTAACTATTGAAAACAATTCCAATTTACTTCAAACTAATAATGTAGCCAATACTGGTTCGGGTTCAACTATTGTAAAACGAGTAAGTGCACCTATAAAACGATTGGACTATACGTTATGGTCATCTCCAGTTACAGGACAAGGTTTGTATTCTTTTTCACCCACAACCTTATCAAATCGATTTTATGTCTACAATCCCACTCTTAATTCTTACAGTAATACTGATGTTGGTTTCAATTTAACTAATTTACAATATCCTTCACCCTTGGTTGCACCCATAGGTATTAACGGTACGGATTCAGCTAATATTCCTTTTGTTCCCGCTAGAGGATATTTAATACGCATGCCTTGGAATCATCCTACCGCACCAACGGTATGGAACGGAACATTTACAGGAGTGCCTAATAACGGTACTATTTCTATGCCCTTAACCGATTATGGTATTGGGAAGCGTTATAATTTAATTGGTAATCCATATCCGTCAGCCATCGATGTCGAGACTTTTATTCAAACCAATATCGATAATGGTTCTATTACAGGCACAGTATACTTTTGGAGAAAAACCAATGGTGCTTTAAACGGTTCTTATTGTACCTATAACTTAGGTGGTTTTTTAGGGAATGGGGAAAGTATATTAGATTTACCTCAATATGGGGAAGATTTTGAAAATATTGTCCAAGTAGGTCAAGGTTTTTTTGTAGAGAGAAAAGAAGTTAGCACAGGAAGTGTTGTTTTTACAAACGATATGCGTATTTCTTCTAATGTTAATCGTTTCTTTAAAACCACAAACATTATAGAGAGAAATCGTATTTGGTTGAATGTTACCAATGCATCAGGTTCATTTTCACAAGCCATGATTGCTTATATAACTGGTGCTACACAGGGGGTTGACATCGCTATTGACGGAAAATTATTCACCGATGGGGCTGTTGTGTTGGCTTCTTTGATAGGAACTGATGCTTATGCTATACAAGGAAGAGCCTTGCCGTTTGACGTGTCTGATGTGGTTCCTTTGAGTTTAAAAGTTACAACAGCAGGAACGTATACAATAACGATAGATCATGTAGATGGTCTGTTTACAAATAATTCTCAAACCATTTATTTAAGAGATCTTGCTACGGGCAGTGTTCATAATTTAAATGCTGGCGGTTATAACTTCACAACAGATGCTGGAACATTTGATACACGATTTGAGATTATATATCAAGCAGCATCGTTGGGCACGCTTACTTTTAACGAAAGTCAGGTAGTGATTTATAAAACCCCAACAAATGAAATTTCGATAAACACCGGAAATGTTGTGATGTCAATGGTTAAGATTTTTGATATTAGAGGAAGGTTGCTTCAGGAGCAAAAAAATAGTAACGCTTCGCAAACGGCAATGAGTGTTGGTGTGGCCAATGAGATTTTGTTGGTTCAAATTACTTCTGAAGAAGGAATAGTGGTGACTAAGAAAGTGATACGATAATTTTCTTGGACTTTATAATACACGACTAGTTTATATACTTATTAAATAGAAAAAAATAAAAACAAATAGTTGTAAAGTCCCTATGCTACGTAGGGACTTTTTTACATTAAAATTAAGCTAAATTTTCAAATTACTATCAATGGTAAAATTTATAAAGTTTTAGGAGTAGTAATAAATCTTAAAATTCTGTATTGCTTATTTTTATAGTAATTTAAAGTGTGTTTATGATTATTTAAAACGAATTGCTTTTAATTATTTACACCTAAAACTGAAACATTTTGTTTCAGTTTTAGGTGTCTAATAAAAATATAAAACATGCTTCACAAGTTATATTTGAATAGTGATTACTTTAATAAATCCATTTTTTGGAAACAATACTTCCGTTATCAGAAATGACCTTTACAATCATTGGTTGATGAGTAGCGTATACATTTTGGATTAATAATTCATTTGAATTTACATTTTTATTATTGTATAACATTTTACCATCAATACTAAAAAGAGCAACGTTTGCTAGAACGGTATTTCCTGCGTTAATTATTATAGTATCATTGCTATTGCTGACAACAAGATCACTAGCTCTAAAGTTATTAGTAGCTACTGCAAGAGTGTTATAATAAACAACGCTAAAACGATTATTATAGGTTCCAGGTGTTGCAGCAAAAGTATAATTGGCAGTTTTTAAATTTACACAACTGTTAGTATCAGCATCATGTATGTAGATAGGTTGATTTGGGTCTAAAAAAAGGCCGTCCATGTGATCAATTGTTAGAGTAAAATTTCCAGAAATACTTGTCGCAAAACTCAATGGCATCGTGTTTGAACTCGAAAAAGGAGCCCCTCTAAATTGAATTGCATAGCGCTCATTATTTATTAAAGAAGATAATGCAACAGTTCCATCATTAAAAAATGACCCATCTAATCCGGGATCGACTCCATCGGTAGCACCTGTTCTATATCCAATTAAAGTTTGCGAAAAAGCACCTTGAGGCCCAATTATGTTTAACCAAACACGATGTCTTTCAATTGTTGTTAACGATGCCTTAGAAGAAGACAAATTCATTGCGCTAATCTGCAATGTTACAATTAAAAATAGCAATGTAACTTTTAATTTAGTTATGCTATTGAAGCGGAATTCTTTTTTAGTTGTTTTCATAGTATAATAGGTTAAGTTGTTTGACAAGATTTGGGTTTCAAATCTGATACAAATATCTACAAGGTTTTTTGCTAATTTTAAAAAATTCGACAAGTTTAGGTCTAATAATAGTTAAAAGGCAAAAAAAATAAGTTAAAAGGTATATTATCGACATAAAGCATAATTAAATCGATTAAATACATTATTTTAAGACCTTTTAACTTAAAATAAAACATGGATAATCAAAAAAAAGCTAAATAAACGGTATCTTTTTTAAAGATAAAATCAATAAAATACTATGTAGATAAGACGAAAAAAAATGGCTTTACTAGTATTATCAAAAAATAATAAAGGAAATACTAAAGAGACCCTAAGAAACAATTATAAAAATGATAGCGTATATGATTTACTATTATATCTACTTTTTATTTTTTTGGAATTAATAATACGCTATTTATGACATGTGAAAACTGAGCAGTAATTAATACACATGCTACTTTTAAATTATGATTAACCCGTTGGGTGAAATTAACCAAAAGTAAGGAATAATATCTTTTTTGATTTAAATTTAAGGTCAATTAGAACCAAAATGTCAGTCTGAGCTTGTCGAAGACATTTAAAAAGATACATTTCGACAGGCTCAATGTGACAATCGATATAATATTAGCCATAAAAAATAATTACACCCAACG
>CALQCV020000234.1 GCA_943329165.2 Candidatus Nitrotoga sp. CP45
GAAGTCAACGCTTTATCATCTGCTAAATTATCCAATTCATAAACATCTTTTTTGATGTTATACAATTCAAATTCTGGTCGGTTTCTATACAACTTAGCATGTGCTGCTTGTTTTGGCGTTGTATTTGTTGCTTTTAACCAACTATTATACAACTTGTTTTTGGGCTGCGAACCAGAAGATAAAAAGGGTTCGTTAAAACTTAAATTCCAAATTAATTTATAGTCATGATCTTGAATGGAACGAACAGGGTAATTATCAGAACCATTTTTAATTCCTCTTGTAGTATGAACGCCATAAACATAGTCACGAACTTCTTTCGGTTTTCCGTTAAAAGTAGCATAAAAACTCTTTCCGTCTAATTTCATTTTGCCTTCTTTATCTCCTCTTAATGTTTCTGGATTTCCACCTGCTACCTCATATAGAGTTGGAACAACATCAATATATTGTGCTAAAATATCCGATCGTGAATCTGGTTTGATAACTTTCGGCCAACGCGCTATAAATGCTGCTTTTAATCCCATATTATAACACGTCCATTTTGCAAATGGCATAGAACTTCCGTGTTCACTTGCAAAAAGAAACAGCGTATTATCTTTATTTTTCTGTTTTTCAACAATTTTAGTACACGTTCCCACAAGGCTATCCATATAAGTAATTTCAGCGTAGTATTTAACCAAGTTCTCTCTGGTTTCTTGAGTGTCAACCATATAAGGAGCAACTGAAATTTTGCTTGCATCATATTGTGTTACATCGCCTCTATTCCACGGGCCATGCGGCTGGTTTGAAGCAACAATCAATAAATACGGTTTTGAAGTGTCTTTTTTAATCCATTTTTCAGCATCTGCTAATTCAACGTCTGGTCCTTTTCCATTGTCACTATTTCTTCCTCCTAAATATTCAAACGGAAAGTTTGCCATTGGTGCGTAATGTTGTTTTCCTATCAAAGCCACGCGATATCCAATTTTTTTGAAATGCTGAACTACAGAAACAATATTGTCATATACCTGCGCATGATTAGGATAACTTCCGTTTTTCACTGGAAATAAACCAGTGTATAAACTCTGACGTGTTGGACCACACATCGCTGTAGCATTATTCATATTATCAAAAGTCAAACCTTCTTTTGCCAATTTAGCTAAATTGGGCGTACGAACATCTTTATTTCCATAAGGTTCGCAATCGATTGAAGTCATGTCATCGGCAATAAATAACAAAATATCAGGTTTTGCTGCAGCATTTATAGTTTTTTCGTTTTTTATTGTAATTCCGTTTTTTGTCAAAGAAGCTACAACTGGTTCTTTATCACCCAATTTTTCAGGTAAAGAAGTTGCGAAATCTTTTTCAAAATATTTTGTTTTTTTAACAATCTTATTTTTCTCTAAACTAAAACTCGAAAGCTGAAAAGACGAGGCTGTAATTATTACTAAACTTGCAAAACCAATTAGCAATAGCAATTTATTTTTCATATTGAATTATTTAATCTTTATTATTTATTTGTTACTGTACTCGTTGAATTTTCCCAAACCTTAAAATTTCTGTAGGCAAAATGAGTCCATTGCATTTGTCGGAATCCGATTTTTCCATCTTCTAATATTTTTCCGTATTTAATTCCATCATCGGTCCAATCAATTATTTTTCTATCATCAATATACATTAGGATTTTACCTTCATGTTTGATTAATTTCATTTTATGAATTGCAATTGATTGCACTGGAATTCCAATTTCTCCAGTTTGCACCAAATTAAATCCCTTGTTTTTTCTCAAATTAGCGGTTTCCCTATTTGGATTATCCCGACCATTAGCATAATACGAAATATGGTAATCATTCATGGCGCCTTTGGTATAATCCGTAAAGGTTCCAAGCGTTCTTTTTGGCATCGAAGCATCAAAAATACTTTCTCCCTTCAACCCTTTGGCTGCAAAGAAAACAATACACAAGCCTGCGTCAATTTCCTGATTTTTTGCTTCCCATTCGGCTATGAAATTCCCCGGAAAATCAACAGGGCACCAAAAAACGTGATGTCCTTCTTCATTTGGAGAATAAATATGCATCCAATTATTTTTGAAATCAATTTTTGCCGGACCTTCTAAAATCCAATCGTTTACCTTTTCAGAAGTCGCCAAAGAATTACTGTAAAGCAATTTGCCTTTGGTGAACTCTTGAGCTAAACTTTTGAAAGTTATCAAAAGTAGTATAGCAAAAAACCCTTTATTTACTGAATTTTTCATTATCTAATTTAATGCTCAATTTTATATTCAATGACGATATTAAACAATGGAATTTTACTGAGATTTTTAGTTACATGCACCACCGGCTCAGCAAATTTAACTGTATTTGCAACTTGAATTCCAGTTCCAGGTTTTCCATTTGGAGAGTTTCGCGGGTCGGTTAATTGCACTTGATTCAACCGAACTACCACTCTTTGTGCGTGGCTGTGCAATTCTCTAGTATCTCCTGGATCTAGTCTTTCTTCAAAAACTCGAAATTCGGCATCTTCATAGATTACCTTATTTTTCGTTGGCTCAACCCATTCACTTGGTTTTGTTAAAGGCGGATGGTCTTTCTTTAATGCGATTTCAAAATAAGAGCCTTTAGGCAAATCATAGTATTCATTTTCCAAAAAAACGGCAATTTGTCCTCTTTTTATTTTTATTGTACCGCGATTACTTTTAAATTTTACTTTATCTAATGCTACAATAATCCTAGTGCCAAAATTAGGTGTATTTGCTAAAGTACAAGCCGCTCCATCTCGAAGCACTTTCATAAAAGCATTTTCTAAAGCAACCGAATCTTCAGCTGCAAGATTTAAACACTTTTCAGATTTCAAACAACTAGAATTATTATAGCTATTTGCAAACGATATTTGAGCCGTTAACGCAAAAAAAAGAAAAAAGAAAAAAGAATTTTTCACAACATTTTTATTAATTGGCTACACATCTAAATCCTAAATGTTCCATTGAAGAATCGGCAGAACTTTTCATTCTTGCCGAAACACGATAACCACTGCAATAGGATTCATTGCATAAAAACGATCCCCCACGCATCACTCTTTTAGCAACCAAAGGCTCATCTGGATCGTAACTTTTTAAGGCGCCTTTTGGATTTAAAGCAACCTTCACGTTTTTGAATGAATCATAATAGGTGTTATTGTATTTATCGGAACACCATTCCCAAACATTTCCTGCCATATCATACAATCCATACCCATTTGGCGCAAAAGATTTCACTGGAGCTGACCCAATAAAACCATCGGTTGCCTCATTTTTATAGGGAAAATTTCCTTGAAATATATTACAATGAACTTTGCCTTCATTTACACTTTCATTTCCCCAAGAATAGACATTTTTGATCAATCCGCCTCTGGCAGCAAATTCCCATTCCGCTTCGGTTGGCAATCGTTTTCCCGCCCATTTGCAATAGGCATTAGCGTCATCCCAGCTAATATGAACTACGGGGAAATTCTCTTTTCCAACTATATCACTATCTTTCCCTTTTGGATGTTTCCAATCAGCTCCGTGTGTCCAACTCCACCACTGACTGTAATCTTGCAAACTCACTTCACCTTCCGTTGGTACAAATACTAAAGAGGCAGCTTTCAATGTTTCGGAATTTGGTTTTTCGGTATCTGGAGGCAATTGTTTTTTTAGTTCCTCCCAATTGATATCTTTTTCTGCGGTTGTGATGTATCCAGTCGAAGC
>CALQCV020000235.1 GCA_943329165.2 Candidatus Nitrotoga sp. CP45
GGGGCGGTAAACTTTCTAACTTTTTAAATAGTTCCTGAAATAAATTCAGGATAAATCTTTATCTCAGTATGTTAAGATATCGCGCCCAGGCGCAGTTATGAGTTAAGAGTTATAAGTTATGAGTTGAGAAACTGCAAACTGAAACTGTAAACTGAAAACTAAAGATTTAAGGTGGTTATTGCGTCGGGGCTCACCTCTTCCCATTCCGAACAGAGAAGTTAAGCCCGACTGCGCAGATGGTACTGCAATTTGTGGGAGAGTATGTCGCTGCCTTTTTTTAATCTGAACTTGTTTCAGATTCTTTGAACCCCAATCTTTTCAGATTGGGGTTCTTTTTTTATAGGTGCAGCTCAGTCTCAATGCTCGTGTCGCTGCCCTGCCTTCCGGCAGGCAGGCTTTTTTTATGTAACCCTATTCATTTATTTGATGGGGATCAAAAAATCACATTTTTTTAATTATTTTACTAATCCATAATTTATGCTGCTTACTGAGACATTCTCTTCGGATTTTTATTTTTTAGAGTAGTTGTGAAGAATTTTGTGGTAAAAAAGCTTACTGATTTTCGAGAAATTACTTGAGATAATTTAGCTGCTAGCATAATTATTTTCAGAATTTGTACTGATTGATTGGGTATAGTGCTTTTTTTAATCTTTTCAATAAAATTTTAATACAATTTATAACCTATTGTATTTTTTTCTAAATTACAACTTCCTAAAATTAGAATTAAAATGCAAAACCAAACCCGAATTATTATTGAAAATGTTTCTCCACAACTTGACGGTGGAGCTTTTTATATCAAACGAATTGTAGGTCAAAAAGTAAATGTCACAGCTAATGTTTTTTCTGATGGTCACGATGTTGTGGCTTGTAGTGTAAAATTCAAACATGAGTCAGCTAAAAAATGGCAAGAAGTCAGAATGTTCGAAACTGGTAATGATGAATGGACAGCCCAATTTAAAGTCGAAAAACAAGGCTATTATACTTATCTCGTCGAGGGTTGGGTTGATTATGCCTTGAATTGGCAACACGGGACCCAACGAAAAATAGAAGATAATCAACATGTTAAATCAGAATTACTCGAAGGTGCTGAGTACTGTCAAGCAATTTTAAAAGAAGTGTCTGCAGCCGAAAAAGCCTATTTAACTAAAGCAATAAATATATTTCAGGATGTAAAGCACTATGAAAGAGCTATTGCTATTGCACTATCTCCGGAATTACAGCATATTTTTAAACAGTATCCAACACGAACTTTAACTAATACTTCGGCGGAGCTGAAGGTTTATGTAGATAGAAAAAAAGCTCTATTCAGTACTTGGTATGAATTTTTTCCACGTTCGGCATCACAAGAAAAAGGAAAACATGGAACTTTTAAAGATTGTGAAAAGTTGTTGCCAAGAGTAGCTTTGATGGGATTTGATACTTTATATTTTCCGCCAATTCATCCTATTGGGGAAGTAAACAGAAAAGGAAAAAACAATGCTACCAATGCAGAAAAAGGTGATGTAGGTTCACCCTGGGGAATTGGTTCGCATCATGGTGGACACAAATCTACACATCCTGAATTGGGTACTATTGATGATTTTAAATCATTAGTCAAAACAGCAAAATCATTAGGAATTGAAGTTGCAATGGATTATGCGTTACAGGCGGCTCCCGACCATCCTTATGTAAAAGATTTTCCACAATGGTTCAAATGGAGACCAGATGGAACAGTTCAATATGCTGAGAATCCACCAAAAAAATACCAAGACATTTTACCTATTTATTTTGAAAGCGGTGATTGGAAAAACCTCTGGAAAGAGTTACTCGAGGTAGCTTTATTCTGGGTGGAAGAATGCGATATCAAAGTTTTTAGAGTGGATAATCCACATACCAAACCCTTTTATTTTTGGGGTTGGCTGATAGCAGAAATCAAGAAAAAGCATCCTGATGTATTGTTTTTAGCAGAAGCTTTTACACGTCCGAAAATTATGCATGAACTTGCCAAACAAGGTTTTACACAATCTTATACTTATTTTACGTGGAGAAATACCAAAGTCGAACTGATTGAATATGTTGAAGAGTTAACCAAAACCGAACAGAGTGAATTTTTCCGTCCCAACTTTTGGCCGAATACTCCGGATATTTTACCTTATGCTTTGCAAAGCAGACACGAAAGCGTGTACCTTCACAAATACTTTTTGGCAGCCACATTGAGTTCCAGTATTGGAATTTATGGGCCAGTTTATGAATACATGGTTTCTGAAGCAATGCCGGGAAAAGAAGAATATCATAACTCCGAGAAATATGAATTCATCAATTGGGATTGGACGGTTCAGAACAAATTAATCACCGTAATTTCCAGATTAAATAAAATTAGACACGAACAACCATCGTTGCAACAAACCAATAACATACAGTTTTGCGCCACCGATAATGATCAGGTTTTGGCGTATTATAAATATGACGATGAGAAATTGGATGAAACTTTAATGATTTGTAGTATCGACCCATATTATGCCAAACAAACTTGGGTTCAATTGCCTTTGCAGGCATTAGGAATTCAAGCAGGGCAGCCTATTAAAGTTATTGAATTGATTACAGGTAATAGTTACATTTGGGATAAGGAATGGAATTTTGTGGAATTAAATCCGGCATTGCCATTTCATTTATTTAAGATTTTAAAATAAGCCAGTATAAAAATAGTAGCAATGGGAAATGATAATCAAGATACTTTTTCAACTCCATTTATTTTCAACACCGACTGGAAAACAGCGTTTGAAGACGAAGACTTTATAAAGATATTCTCGTCGGATATTTTAGAGAATTATATCATCAATAAACGTTGGTATGGAGGAAAGTCAAGTACTTTGAAGTATATTGAAGTCGTAGATCATTTCAAAATAACCTCTAAAAAGAACATTTATTATGGTGTCCTGTTGGAAGTGAATTTTAAAGAAGCTTTTTACCAACATTATTTTATGCCATTAGCATTTATGGCTCAGGAAGAGTTAGATACCAGCACTATCATTGCTCCTGTCAAAATGGGCAATAAGAATGGGTTTTTGGTTGATGCACTGCATCAGGAAGATTTCAGAAAATTATTGTTTGAAAATATTGTTCAATCTAAAAACAATCCCGAACTGAAATTGGTTTTTCATAAAGGAATCAAGTTTGAAGACAAAGAATATAAGTCATCTAAATTTATGGGAGGAGAGCAAAGCAACACTTCAATTATTTACAATGATGCTTTTGTATTGAAGATTTTCCGACGCATTTATGTCAGCACCAATCCAGATTACGAAATCAGTCGATTTCTAACTGAAACCATGCATTTCAAAAGTTCTCCGGCCTATACAGGAAGTATTAATTTGTCTTTGTCAGAAGGAAATATTACGCTTGGTTTGATGCAGGAATTGGTGCCAAATCAGGGTGACGCATGGAAATTTATGCTAGAAGAAATTGATGGAGTTTTTAGTAACCTAAAAAACAAAAAAATTAAGATTGAGAAATTACCGGGTATTCCTTTATTCAAACGCGTAAAGATTAATGACATTCCTCCTGAAATTATCGACTGGGTTGGATTGAGTTTATTTCTTCGTCTGCAAACCCTGGCAAAACGCACAGCAGAAATGCATATTGCGCTGGGAGGCGACATACATGATACGGCTTTTACACCAACGAGATATAACGGAGATTACACAGTTTGGCTCA
>CALQCV020000236.1 GCA_943329165.2 Candidatus Nitrotoga sp. CP45
AAGAGTTTCCGTTTTCTAAGATATACATTGCAGCGATTCCGCCTAAACAGCTTTGCCCAATAATGGCTAAGGCTGCAAACCCAATATAACTTTGTTGAAAATCTCCAAGTGTTTTTTGATATAGTGTCATGATAGGATGATTTTTATGAATTAATAGAGTAAAATTAATAGGTTGAGCATCCATAAAAAATGATATAAATCATGTTTTGTAAAATTTCCTGTATTTTAAAAAAGGGTTACATTTACAATCCTTAAACGAAAAACAAAGCACATGTTATATGAGCAAATTTTATCGGCCAAAAAAGAATGCAAAAAACTTCTGGCTATTTTAATTGATCCGGATAAAGTTGCTGTGGAAAGGATTTCGGTTTTGACAGAGAAAATAAAGCAATCACCGGCAACGCATATTTTTGTTGGAGGAAGTTCATTTGCGGGCCATCATTTGGACGAAATTATTATTGAAATAAAATCAAAAATTAATTTACCGATTCTACTTTTTCCGGGAAATCCCTCTCAAATTTCAGCAGAAGCTGATGGCATTTTATTCTTAATGCTGCTTTCGGGAAGAAATCCAGATTATTTGGTAGAGCATCAAATCAACGCAGTTCCGATTTTAGAAAAAACCAAGTTGGAAATTATTTCTACAGGTTATATTTTAATAGAAAGCGGAAGCGAAACTGCTGTTGAACGCGTAAGCAAAACCAAACCGTTACCAAAAACAAATGTAGAATATGTTGCACAAACCGCAAAAGCTGGCGAATTAATAGGCAATAAATTACTTTATCTCGAAGCCGGAAGCGGAGCCTTAAATGCAGTTCCATTAGAAATTATAAAGAACGTTTCGAATAGAATTTCAGTTCCGTTGATTGTTGGTGGTGGGATTCGGTCCAAAAAACAAATCGCGGATGCTTATACTGCTGGTGCCGATTTAGTTGTAATTGGAACGGCGTTTGAAAATGACTTAAACTTTTTTGACTAATGTTCGAATTCCTATTTGACCAATATAAAAATGCTTCAACAACTCAAATTGTTTTGGAGTTTTTGTCTTTTGTATTTGGAATAGCGAGCGTTTTTTACGCCAAAAAAGAAAACATACTGGTTTATCCTGCGGGACTTTTCACCACGGTTATAACAGTTTATTTGTTGTATCAGGCCAAATATTTTGCCGATATGGCCATGAATGGTTATTACTCAGTAATGAGTGTTTACGGTTGGTACAAATGGGCGTCTAAATCAAATGAACCTGATTTGGAAATAACGAGAACCACTCTGAGAGAGAGAGTAATTGGTGTTTTAATGTATATTGCAACTGTAATTATTACTTATTTGGTTTATAAGTTTTTCGATTACAAACTTGAAATTCCTAATTATATTGATATTTTTACATCCGGTCTTTTTTTTACAGCAATGTGGTATATGGCTTTGAAAAAAATTGAAAATTGGACCTTGTGGATTATTGGAGATTGCATAGTTGTTCCGCTATTTGCCTACAGAGGGTTGTGGATGCTTTCATTGCAATATTTAATTTTCACAATTTTAGCAATTATGGCTTATTTAGAATGGAAGAGAACTTTACAACAAAAGATAGTTTAGCAAAACAACACGGTTTTACAGAAGCAGATTTTGAACAAATCAAGGCTCTAGGTATTTCTTTGGATAAAATCGAAGGTGAACTTATGTTGTTTCAATGGGGAATACCAAAAATCACACTAGAAAAACCGGCAACTATAAACGATGGTATTTTAAAATTATCAAATGAAGAATTTCAAAAACAAGCCGAATTTTTTGATGCAAGAAAGGATGAATTAAAGCTTAAGAAATTTGTGCCGGCTTCAGGAGCTGCAAGCAGAATGTTTAAGTTTTTAAACGAATTTCTAAATGATTTTGATCATGAAAATGAAACTATAAATGCTTACATCAATAGAAAAAAAGATAAAAATTTACCAATATTTCTTGCCGGTATTGAAAAGTTTCCATTCTATGACGAAATAAAGACCAAAGTAAAAGAACTCTATAATGATTATTATTTTTTAGAAAGTCATGAGAAAAGTTACCGGTTTATAAAAACCATGTTGTCTCCCGGACATTTTGATTTTGCCAACAAACCAAAAGGGGTTTTAGATTTTCATAAATATGAAACGGAAATAACAACTCCAGTTGAAGAGCATTTAAATGAATGTGCATTTTATGCTAGTTCAAATTCAGTTTCTCATTTGCATTTCACCGTTTCTGATCATCATGAAGATTTGTTTCAAACAATAATTGAACGTGTAAAGCAAAAAATAGAAGAAAAGTCTAAAACCACACTTCATGTCAGCTATTCCCATCAAGACAAAAGTACCGACACGATTGCAGTAAACCCAAACAATGAGCCATTTCGCAATGAAAACGGACAGCTTGTTTTTCGTCCTGGGGGCCATGGCGCTTTGATTAATAATTTAAATAATCTTGATGCGGATGTGATTTTTATTAAGAATATAGACAATGTAATTCAGAATCATATTCAAGAAATTACGATCTATAAAAAAGGATTAGCAGGCGTTTTAATTGATTTGCAAGAACAAATTTTCAAAATTTTGAAAGCAGTTGAAAATGACGAAATTGCTGAACGACATACTCCAGAAATCATTCATTTCATGGAGCAAAAGTTGAATATCGATGTTTTGGAAGATGTCCATAAATATACTATCGAGAATAAATTAGAGTTTATAAAAAACAAATTAAACCGTCCGATTAGAGTTTGCGGAATGGTGAAAAATGAAGGCGAACCCGGTGGCGGTCCATTTTGGGTAAGAAGTTGTAAGGGCAATGTTTCATTACAAATTGTTGAAAGTTCGCAGGTTGATACACATAATACAGAGCAGGCAAGCATTTTGAAAAAAGCCACCCATTTTAACCCTGTGGACTTAGTTTGCTCAATCAAAAACTATCGAAGAGAAAAATTTGATTTAACCCAATTTGTTGACCAAAGCACTGGCTTTATTGTTCATAAAAATAATAAGGGCAAAGAGTTAAAAGGCTACGAATTACCAGGACTTTGGAATGGTGCTATGGCAAAGTGGATTACTGTTTTTGTAGAAGTTCCATTAGTAACTTTTAATCCGGTCAAAACCGTAAACGATTTGCTAAAATTTGCACATCAACCCCAAAATGGGAACTGAAAAAATAATTGCTGAACTAAATTTTAAAGCCGTTAGAAGCTCTGGTGCCGGTGGACAAAATGTAAATAAAGTTTCTTCTAAAGTAGTGTTGACTTTTGATTTGAATGCTTCTCAAGCGTTTAATGAAGAAGAAAAAGCCTTGTTGGCAATCAAATTAGCAACCAAATTAACTTCAGAAAATCTACTTATTTTAAACTGCGATGAAGACAGAAGTCAACTCAAAAATAAAACAATCGTCACAAAGCGTTTTTTAATTTTAATAGAAAGAGCTTTGCTTGTTCCCAAAAAAAGAAAAGTGACAAAAGTTCCGCGTTCAGTTATCGAAAAAAGAATTAAATCCAAACGTAATCTTTCGGAAATTAAGCAGAATAGGAGAAAACCGCATTTTTGAAACTACAATTTCAATGTCAAAAATCAAATGCAATAATCTGGTTATATTTACTACCATTTATTTTTGCTATTGCCATTATTTTTTTTATAAATTTGCATTGTCTCAAAAAGGGGTGCTCTAAATAACGAGCTGAGATTAT